>CAYHQU010000001.1:0-14503 GCA_964358955.1 uncultured Gammaproteobacteria bacterium
CGATCACGCGAAGCGTGACAAATTTAATAATTTTTATTGCGAACTGACTACGAATTTTTGCAGGGCGGGGAATTTTAAGTGATGTTTTTGTTTTGATCATCGGAAATTAATCTGCGCCGAAAGTATCATACTACGTAGTATGTTACTTTTGGCGAAAATTGTTTTGGAATTTAGATTTGACTGGACAGATTGATAAAATTGGTGTAAGGTTTTAGTAGGTCTTTGGCGGAGGGATTGTTCATTTAAAAAAAGAAGGGAGACGGCGATGGAAAATTCAAGCGAGATTCCAAGGGGAGCATCAACCGGCGCGGCAGACGATAGTCAAGAGCGGCCATTGAGCCAGAGAATAAATAAAGCCAGAGGCCGGCTAAAGACGAAAATAGAGGCGGTCAGGAAGGAAAGGGAGTCCGGAGTAAATGATTTATATGGTTTAGGGACGCGAGTTGAATGCGTGCACTGCGGGGCAGTTAGGGTTAGACCAGATCCGACCGGGCTTACTTGCGGAAACCCGCGGTGTTTGGCGGGGTTGTTAGAAAAGTTTGATGAGTTTGAGCAAGGGCCATCGGGAGAAGAGGAACAATTAAGAGAATTGTTGGTTTCAATTGCCAAATCGTTAGCCGAAAAGCCTAAGGGCGACTTGTCGCTTTTAGAACTTGCCGAAAACATTGATGAGGCGCTGACAGATTTGAGGACAGAGCAGAAAAACTTAGAAGAGATGATTATAACTATTGCTGAAAAGCTTGGCTTAAAGCGCGGCGAGGATGAAGGTATGCTGGTTTTTGTTGGCAGGATGGATATTGTAGTTGAAGAACTGCAATATGCGGTTGAGCAGTTAGAAATTGAGACGGAAGAGGCAGGCGAGGAAGAGGCAGACTCGCCAGCAGAGAAAGCGGGTGAATAAATGGCTAGCGGCCGCATTAAGTTTTTGGGGTGCGGACGGATTATCAGGGAAGCAAGGCGCAGACGCAGAGTTGGGCAGCGCTTAGTCGTGCAAAAGCTAGGATGGAGCTCGGGTCAGTTATCAAAATACGAAACAAACCGGCTTGCAATATCTGATTTTACGCTGGAAGAAATTGCCCAAGTGCTTAACATAGATCCGCTTGATTTAATTATTGAATGTTTGCTGAGAACCCTTCCAATTTCTAAACTTGGAGGCAAAAAAAGTGTTTTACGGCAGCAACTATATGCCGCGATGAAATGCGAAAAGGCCGAGGAGTCAGATTAGACTCCTCTTTTTTATGCTACGAATTGGCGGTAAATTTGTTACTATAAGACAGTTGCCGATTTTGAAAAGTTTAAAAAATAAAAATGTAAAATACTTTCATACTTTAAAGTATGAAAGTATTTTTTGGATTCCTTGGTTTAGAGTTTAAGTCTGACTATATTTGATTTCAATGGAGTTGGACTTCCAGTACCGGGAGTCCAACTCCTGGCTGGCAGCTACATTTTTTTTATACATTGTGATATAATAAAAATGTTAATTAATAAATTACAAAAATATGAGCATCAAAATCGCCATCAATGGCTTTGGCCGAACCCCGCACCAAAGCTCGCGAATAAGTCTATTTAAATAAATTAGTCCGAGAGACGCGGAAACGCCTTCGGCTTATTCCCTAAAATCCAAAATTTTTCTATAAGCTTGGTGCGGGGCAGGTTGGGAGGGTAAATTTAATTAATAATTCAAAATTTTATGTCAATTAAAGTAGCTATTAACGGTTTTGGCCGAATTGGCCGCGTGGCGTTTAAGGCGGCGCTGGAAAATAAAAATGCGGAGGTTGTCGGGATTAATGATTTAATGGATAATAAAACGCTGGCGCATTTGTTAAAGTATGATACGGTTTACGGGGAATATGAGCGGCCGGTTAGAGGGACGGCAGAGGGGATTTATGTTGGGAGCCAGACGTTTCCGATATTTGCGGTGCGCGAGCCGGAGAAGCTGCCTTGGAAAAAATTGGAGGTTGATGTGGTGTTAGAGTGCACGGGAATTTTTCGGACAAAGGCAGAGGCGTCGGGACATCTAAAAGCAGGGGCAAAGCGAGTGATAATTTCGGCGCCGGCAAAAGACGGAACGCAGACGTTAGTTTTTGGAACGAAATTTTCGGAAGAATGTTTGGCGAAGAAAAAGTGCGAGACAGTAGTTTCTAACGCGTCTTGCACGACAAATTGCATTTCGCCAGTGATGCAAGTTTTAGAGTCAAAGTTTGGGGTAGAAAAGGCATTTATGACAACAGTGCACTCATATACTGCCGATCAAAATTTAGTTGATGGGCCGCATAAAGATTTACGGCGGGCGCGGGCGGCCGGCCAAAATATCGTGCCGACAACAACCGGGGCGGCGCTGGCGACCGGGAAAGTTGTGCCGGCTTTGGAAAAAAGTTTTGACGGGATTTCAATTCGAGTGCCGACGGTTTGCGTCTCAATTTCTGATATTACCGCCGTGCTAAAACGAAAGTTGGTGACTGCAAAACAGATTAATGATGAATTTAAAAAAGCAACGCGGCTGCCGCTTTATAAAAAAGTTTTGGCAGTTACCAACAAGCCATTAGTGTCATCAGATTTTATAAAAAATCCATATTCGGCGATTGTTGATTTAGAATTTACCCGCGTCGTCGGTGGCAATTTAGTGAAAGTGCTGGCTTGGTATGATAATGAATGGGCGTATGCTTTGCGGCTGGTGGAGATGGCTATTGCCGTAGGACAGCAAGTTTATCGTAAATAGTTTATCGTTTAGAAGGCGACACGTCGACGTGTCACCTTTTAGGAAAAAATAAAAGATAATCAAAAAGACGGGTGATTGTCCGTCTTTTTGATTTATGCTATAATTTAAATGTATGACCAAAGTAAAGTTGGTAAAATTTTTAGGATATCTAAGCCGGGAGCATTTAGTTTACGCGCCGCAACGAGTTTCCGGCGAGTTGGTTTTTGATCGGTTAGATAATGCCAGAAAAGTGGAAATTACAAATGAGCTGCCTTTGCATTCTTTTAAAAAATTTTTAGTGCCGGCAAAAGAATCTTTATTCAAATATGAAAACGGAAAAATCAGACCGGAAATAAAATGTCCAGCACTGGTTTTGTTTGGGCTGACGGTTTTAGATTTACGGGCGATAACAATGCTTGATTTAGTTTTTGCAAAGGATCCGTATTATCAGAAGCGGCAGGCCAAGACGGTAATTATTGGTCATAATATAATGCCGGCAGAAAAGGGGCAGTTTTTTTTGGATGTTTTTGAGGAAGATATTTTGGAGCATTTAAAGTTTGATATTTTTTTGACGGCGCAAGGAAAGAATTTTAAAGTGTTCGCTGGTTCGGATTTGGGGATTAAATTTTTAGAGAAATTTGGCGAGAAAGATTTTGAATATATTGAATATGCCGGGCCGATTCGCGAAGAAGGGCCGGCGCCGCAAATGTTAAAGATTAAAAAGGCAATGGAAGCGCGACCGGACCATCCGCTTTGGGAAGAGCTGGGAAAAATTTGCATTGAGTGCGGGAAGTGCACGGCAATCTGTCCGACTTGTTTTTGTTTTGATATTGATGATAAGCCGGGACTGGAAGATGGGGCGGGGAAGAGAGAACGCAGCTGGGGCTGTTGTTTTTATACGGATTTTTCGGAGGTGGCGGGAATGGTTACATCGCGGAGCGCTAATTTGCAAAGTGAAATGAAACCGAAGTTTTTATCAACAACCCGCGACAGAATTAAATTTTGGTATGAACATAAGTTTGTGCGCATTCCGCACGAGTTTTCTGTGCCGGGTTGTGTTGGCTGCGGGCGGTGCACGAAAGTCTGTCCGGTCGGGATTGATATTAAGAAAAATTTGCAGCGGTTGTTGAGGGGGAAAGTTAAGTAATTTAGGAACGAGTAATGAGTAACGGGTAATGCGTAATAGGTAATGAGGAAAATAAAAAACCGCCTGCCTTAAGACAGGACGGTATAAAGACCAGTAGAAAGCCAGATGAAGAGCGGGGTGACTACTTCCCCGACAATCATGAGTTTTGGTTTATTAGCCAAATCATATAAGCCGCGGATGTGACCAGAAAAAGGCCAGAAAGCCGGGCAGTAATCGGGCTGGCTATCAACTTGCCTTTGGTGCGAGATAGCATCGGTAAGCCAATGACTTAGAAATGATAGACCGACCGTCAGCATTACTGGCTGCCAGCTAAATATTGCCGCCAGCAGCAGCAGGGCTGAACTAAAAAAGAGCGAATGAAAAATGTTGCTGATAAAAATCTCAACAGGACAGCGGTTGACAATCCGGCCGTGTTTAACAAATTGTGGCCAGTACTTTTTAGGAAAGAAAATTTCAAAATCAGAAACACTCGCCGCCACTGAACCCAACAAAAAACCCTGCCAGCCAGCCATAATACTTTGACCAATTAGGCCGCCTAAAGCAACGTGAGCCGGGAGTAGCATTTTTCCCTCCTCATTCAAAGAGCCAGCGATAGTTACTGACTATTTACACATAGCTTAATGCCAAAAATTCCATATTTGGCGCATCGCTTGCCATTCGCCCAAAAAAATCCTCAATGTATCCACGGATACATCTGCGGTTTTTGGGGGCTGCATGGCGGCGCGCTGCATCCAAATCTGAAATTTTTACTCTATTAACCTATATGTAAATAGTCAGTAGAAATTTAAATTATCATAATTATAATTAGAAGTCAATGCATAATCCTTATTTACCAAAAATTGCCCGCATCAAAAAAATCCAGCCGGAGACGGCGGATACGAAGCTGTTTACGTTTGAGTTTGTTAATAAAAAAGACAGGGATGATTTTAATTTTCAGCACGGGCAGTTTATGATGGCCGGCGTTTTAGGATTTGGGGAGGCGGCGTTTGATATTTGTTCATCAACTTTTGAGACAGATAGTTTTGAACTGGCGATTAGAAATGTTGGCGAGCTCACAGCGAAGCTGCACATACTTAAGGTCGGCGATATGGTGACTGCGCGCGGGCCGTTTGGGAATGGATTGCCGGCGACAGTTATTAATAATAGAAATTTGCTGCTTATTGGTGGCGGCTGCGGCTTTGTGACGATGAGGTCGTTGGTGTTAGATTATTTGGCAGGCAGGTTAAATCCGAAAAATAAAATTATAATAATTTATGGTTGCCTTAATGAAAAAACCTTGTTATTTAAAGACGAATATCAAGAATGGGGGCAAAAAGTTGATTTAAAAATCGCGTTAGAGAGACCGTCGGCAAGATGGCCGGGGGCGAGAGGCGTGATTACCGTTTTATTTAATAATTTAAAGCTGCCCAAAAAATCAGTCGCGATTTTGTGCGGGCCGCCGGCGATGTATAAATTTATTATTGAAGAGTTAAAGAAACGGCGGCTGGCGGATTCTGACATTTATTTATCATTAGAGCGGCGGATGTATTGCGGGGTTGGGGTTTGTCAGCATTGCGCGGTGGGTCCGTATTATGTTTGCAAAGATGGGCCGGTGTTTTGCTGGGAGCAGATTAAGAATATTCCTGGCGCTATTTAATGTTTTAATCATATTGCGTTAGATATACAAAAAATTCAAAATTCACCTAATTTTTAATTCACCTAATAAAAGGTTGAATGCTTAAATTAAAAATAAAATTTAAAATTCCAAATGCATAATTCCAAATGTTTTTTACATTTGTAGTTATTTATTTGACATTTGTCATTTGAAATTTTATTAGGTGAATTAGGTGAATTTGGCAATTAGGTGAATTAACAAATCTATGTGCCAAACAATGCCAATAAAAATTAAAGAAATCAAAGGCAAGAAGGCCGAGCTTGAAGATGGAAGGACGGTTGATATTAATTTGATTGAAAAGTTAAAAGTTGGAGATTGGGTTTTAGCGTACGCGAATGTGGCAACGAAAAAAGTGTCTGCTAAAGAGGCTAAAGAGATATTAAGTTTGTTTAAGCACGATATTAGTGGTTTTTAATTTTCAATTTTCAATTTACAATTTTCATTCAATGAAAGCTTTGCTTTCATCCCGCGAAGCGGGATGGTTGCTAAAGCAACCAAATTTTCAATTTTCAAAAAACGTCATAATTAAAAATTGAGTCATTGAAAATTGATTGAAATTAGAAATTGAAAATTAAGTGGTAATAACATGGAACACATAATTCGTAATAATTTAAAGTTAGGGATTAGGTTGGCGCTTCTGACGGCGGTGATTTCTGGCTGTGCAAATTTTTTGAACAAGCTGGCGATGGGAGCAATAGGTAAAAATGCGTTTCAGTACACAACATTAAAAAATATAGTGGCGGCAATGATTTTGTCGGGTTTAGTTTTAAGCCCGGTTGCGTGGCAAAAGTTAAGGGAGCTGCAAAAGCAGGATTGGGTTGGGCTGGCTGCAGTGGCGGTTGTCGGGGGCAGTGTTCCGTTTTTATTATTTTTTAAGGGCTTAAGCATGACTTCGGCAGTGTCGGCTTCTTTTATTCATAAGACACTTTTTATTTGGGTGGCGATTTTAGCCGTGCCGGTGCTGAAAGAAAAAATTGGCAAGCTGCAAGCGCTGGCCTTGGGATTGCTGTTTTTGGGAGTGATGATTTTTGATGGCGTTTCGTTTTTGCAGGGCGGCTATGCCGAGCTGTTAATTTTGATTGCCACTATTTTATGGGCCGTGGAAAATGTGATTGCTAAAATTGTTTTGCGGCGAGTTGACAGTTTGGTAATAGCATGGGCAAGGATGTTTTTTGGATCTTTAATTTTGCTGGGATTTTTATTTTTCACGAATAATTTAGGTGGAATTTTGGAAATGCCAGCTTCGGGGTGGGGCTGGATTTTATTAGTGTCAGGATTTTTAACTGGCTACGTGATATCGTGGTATGCGGCCTTAAAGCGCGCGCCAGCCACCGTAGTAACGAGCTTTTTAGTTTTGGCGGCGCCGGTGACGGCGATGCTAAATGCGGTTTCGGTGACGAATAAATATAGTGGGCAGCAGGTTGTGGGTGGTGCGGTTATTCTAATTTCTATTATCATTTTTTCTTTCGTCATTGCGAGCCCGAGCCGCCAGCTGGCGGAGAGGGCGTGGCAATCCCGAAAAATCTCTCGAGAGATTTTTCGAGATCCCCACGGTCGCTCACGCCGTTCGCTCCCTCGGGATGACAGTTAAATTTATGTTACAACCTGATGGAACACTCCTAGCCGCGCGTTTCGCCTATATGCCAAACAAGCTCCGCTATTGTGGCGGTGACAAAGCCGAAGTGCTGTTGCAATACCTTAAAGCCGGCCAAAGCGATCCCGGGCTAACCGGGCTGCTTTCAGAATTTCAAACTATGTATCCTTATTTACGGCTAATCGCCGAGGCCAATAAAATTTTAAATCCATTTGACTGGCGCGTTGTTGAGGCGTATTGGATTGGCAATGAGCTTTTAGAAAATGTTTCAATGGAAAAGTTTTACAGATATTTAGTTGATGAGCAGAAATTAAAAAAGAGATTTAAGTTAAAATTATTAGAGCAGGTATTTGGAAAGATTCCGGCAGGAGCAAGGCCGCATCATAATTGGCATGTGTTTAATCTGCCGAAACGAACGGGGCATTATCCAGTTGAACACAATTTGTGTACAATGGATGAATGCCGGATTGCGGTTGCGCAAGTCAAAAGTCAAAAGTCAAAAGTTAAAAGTATAAGTCAAAAGTTAAAAGTATTTGTTAGACCATTAATTAGTTCGCACGATAAAGTTTTAATTGGCGAGATGGCAGAACGGGAAGTCTGGGCGGAGGGATCAGAAAATTATAAAGCCGGGGATTTGGTGGCGGTACATTGGGGCTGGGTTTGCGGGCGGCTAAATGAGACGCAAGCTGGAAATTTAGAAAAGTGGACAGAGTGGAATTTGCGATTGGTAAATACTTAGACCGGGCTTTAGCCCAGGGTTCGGGTGGCTTTAGCCACCAGTCCGGGGCTGCAAGCCCCGCGTACGACGGGAGCTAAAGCTCCAACGGGCGGCTAAAGCCGCTGAACCCTCCACTAAAGTGGGGTAGAATAATTTGTTAATTTATGCCAAATAAGAAACCAAAAATCGCCATTGTTAGTTTAACCTGCTGCGAAGGCTGTGAATTTGCCCTTTTAGATTTGGGGCAACGGTTTTTGGATTTGGCGAAAAAAGTGGATATCACAAATTTTCGGCTGTTAAGAGATGAGCCGAAAAAATTGGGCCATTATGATCTTTGTTTTGTTGAAGGGTCGGTGGTGACGGCGGAAAATTTGGAGAAGCTAAAAAAACTGCGGAGCGTTTCAAAGCAATTAATTGTATTAGGAAACTGCGCGCAGACCGGCGGAGTCCATCGGCTGAAAAATTGGTTTGGACGAATGCGGGCGCTGGGGATGGTTTACAAAGAAGTTAAAGGAATTGAGAATAAAGATATTTTGCCGATTTCCGAAATTGTAAAAGTTGACTTTGAAATTCCAACCTGTCCGGTTAACGCGGAAGAATTTTTGGATTTGATTTATAAATTTTTGGCCGGCAGAAAATTTAAAATTAAACAAAATCCAGTTTGCATGGAATGTCAGGCGCGGGGGTATGAATGCTTGCTGCAAAAAGGCGAGATTTGCCTTGGGCCGATTACTTTAGGCGGCTGCGGGGCGATTTGCCTAAAAAGCAAGCAGGGGTGTTGGGGCTGTCGGGGACTGCTTGAAGAGCCGGCTGTAAAAAAATTTGCGGACTTTTTGTTAACCCGGCATCCGAAAAAAGAAGTGGAGTCGGTGCTAGAAGTGTTTGGGATTAAAGATGACTGGCAGGGGGAGGCGGAAAAAGAGTGGGAGAAGGAAAAGAAGTCAAAAGCATTGATGATTGTTGATTAAAAAAATTGTTAAATTGTTAAATTGATAAATTGTTGATGATTCTAACAATTTAGCAATTTGGCAATACAGCAATTTAAACATATGAAAATAAAAATAGACCACATTGAAAAAATTGAAGGCCATCTTGATTTTGAAGGCGCGCTTTTGGCCGGGGATGTGGCCACTGCCAAAATTTTGACCACCGAAGGCGTACGTTTAATGGAAGCCATCTTAACTGGCCGGCCATTTCCCCAAGCGCCGATTATCGCGGCGCGGATTTGCGGGATTTGTCCGGTGGTGCATTCGCTAAACTGCATTAAAGCGATAGAAAACGCGTTTGGATTTTTAGTGTCGGACCAGACGGTGAAGCTGCGTAAATTGATGGAGGCGGCGCAAATTTTGCATAGCCATGGTTTGCATTTTTATTTTTTGTCGGCGCCGGATTTTTTTGGGCAAGGCGATGATCTAAAATTTATAAAAAAATTTCCCAAGGAAGCGGCGGCGGCGATAGCGGTTCGGGAATTTGGGCTAAAAATTTTAGAGGTTGTCGGCGGGCGGGCGGTTCATCCGATTAGTTGCGAGGTTGGGGGATTTAAGGTTCTGCCTGAAAAAGAGCAGCTGGCGGTATTGTTAAAAAAACTGCCAGTAGTTTATAACAGCGCGGCGAGGTTGGTTGAGTTTTCCAAAAAATTTAGCATTCCTGAATTGTTTCGCCAGACGGAATTTATGGCGCTTTCAGCTCGGACAGAATATGCTTATTATGATGGGAAAATAAAATCGTTAAGCGGGCGAAAGTTGAACGCAAAAAAGTTTGGTCATATTATTGAAGAGCTGCAGTTGCCGGGACTAGGCGCAAAAAGGGCAAACTATAAAGGGAAAAGTTATATGGTTGGGGCGTTAGCGCGGCTAAATTTAAATTCGGGAAAATTAAATTTTAAGGCGAAGGCGGCGGTAAAAAATTTGAATTTACATTTTCCGATTTTTAACAGTTTTTATAATGTGGCGGCGCAGGCAGTAGAGATTTTACATTTTACAGAAGAATGCGAAAAATTGCTTATGGATTTAGCAAAAAATTTACGGCCGGAAAAAAGCATCTCGGAAAAATTAAAATTAATTGCGTTTGCAAATCCCAAAGGGCGGAGTGTTTGGGGATTTTCGGCAATGGAGGCGCCGCGGGGGATTTTGTATGACGCGATAGAAATAAATCGTGACGGTATAATTACGGCAGCAAATATTATTACGCCGACAGTGCAATTTTTGAATAATTTAGAAAAAGATTTGGAAGCGTATATGCCGACGTTGAAAAAGATTTCTAAAAATCAGCGAGCGCTGGAGATTAAAAAATTGATTCGGGCGTATGATCCTTGTATTGCGTGCGCGACGCACTGATCATGTAACATATAGCATGTAACATGTAACAGAATTATTATGGAAAGTTTTCATGAAAAATTAAAGCGCAAGCTGGATGATTTTGTTCATTTAGTATATGCCCTGACTAAAAAGTTCCCGCGAGATGAATTATATGGCGTTACTTCGCAGCTAAGAAGAGCGGCTTTGTCAATTATTTTAAACTACATTGAAGGTTACGCGCGGATTAGCCAAGCCGTTACTTTGAATTTTTTGCAGATTTCATACGGTTCGCTAAAGGAAGTAAAGTATTTATTGCATTTTTCGTTGGTGGAAAAGTATTTAAGCGAGGACGATTATCAAAAAACAATAAAATTAGCCGAAGAAATCGGCGCCATGCTTTGGAAAACAATTACGAATTTAAAAGAAAAAAATAAATAAATTGTTACATGTTATATGCTACATGTTACATGAACTATGCACGATTTACATGCGGCAGACCGCATACTAAAAATAGTTTTAGAGAAAGCTAGCGAAAAAAAGTTACGATCCGTAACTAAGATTGTTGTTGAACTGGGATCGGTTTTAGAACATGGCTCTGAAATATTGCCGGAGAATTTGGAATTTAATCTGCGGGAGCTGGCGCGGGGGACGGCGGCGGCCGGGGCGGAGATTGAAATTAGAAAAGCCGGGACAGAGACTTGGAAGTTGGTGGAGATTGAAGGGGAATGACAATAAGTTGATAGGGTGGTAAGTTGGTAAGTTACTAAGGTTTCCAAATCACCACTTTAGGCGGTGATTTTTTTATTTTACACTTATTCCGCGATAGCGAATCCGATTTCGGATGCGTATTTATTTTAAGGGTCTGTTGACGAATGGGAATGATAATGATTACCTACTCGTCATTTTTCGCGATCGCGAAAAATGACGAGTGGGCTGGATTACGTTTTTTCCTCCTCGTCAGAGTCTCCCGTAAGGGACTCTGACGCATTTTAAACTCGGCGGAGTCCCTTTTGGGAGACTCCGCCGTGGAGAAAAGATTTTTATACATCAAATTTAAGCATTATTGATGATGATTATCTACTCGCAATATTGCGAGTAGGGTGGGGTATAATTATAGTAGATTTTTTATGTAGAAAAATTTTAATGCCACACTTAAAAGCGATCGCCGATAAGTGTGGGGATGGTTGCAGGAAGTGAAAATATGGAAATTAAGACGGATGTGAAAATTGAATAAGAACAAATGATTTTAATCCCGAAAACGCAGACAATTGTCTGCGTTTTCGGGATTAGGGAGCAGAAATAATTTTTGTTTTGGATTTTTAAAGTTTTGTGGTATAATATAAAAAGCTAAAAGTCCAAAGTCCAAAGTTAAAAATAATGCATTTAAAATCAGTTAAAGACATCAAAGATTTAGCTGGCAAGCGGGTGCTGTTACGCGCGGATTTTGATGTGCCGGTAAGATTTGGGCGGGTGACTGATGAGACAAGAATTAGAAAAGTAATACCGACAATTCAGTATTTATTAAAAAAGCAGGCAATTGTTGAGATTGTTGCTCATCGGGGCCGGCTGGAAGATAAAACCGCGTCGGAGCTGACGTTAGCGCCGGTGGCAAGATGTTTGGCAAAGCTATTAAAAAAGGAAGTAAAATTTTTAAAGCCGAGGTGGAATGAGCCAAGGCCGTTTGCAACGCAACTTAAAGTCATCGGCGTGGGAGCAGTTTTAGTAAAAAAATCTTTGTATAGTGAGTTGATGAAGCTAAAAGGCGGGGAGGTTTTAATATTTGAAAATATCCGGTATGACCGAAGAGAAGAAAAAAATTCGGAAAAGTTAGCCGAGCAGTTAGCGGCGATCGCTGATTTATATGTTAATGAGGCATTTGCGACGGCGCATCGGGCGCATAGCTCAATGCTGGCCATCACTAAATTTTTACCGGCTTTTGCGGGATTTAATTTAGAGATGGAAATTAAAAATTTAAGTCAGCTATTAAAAAAAACCAAAAGGCCGTTAGTTTATATTGTCGGCGGCATAAAGATTTCTACTAAACTAGGAGTAATAAAAAAGTTTTTACGAGCGGCTGACGAGGTTTTGGTTGGCGGGGCGTTAGCCAATACGGTTTTGCGAGCGCAAGGAGTGGCAGTTGGAAAATCAATAATTGAGCCGGAGATGGTGGAGACGGTTAAAAAATTAAAACTGACCGATACTAAACTGCATCTTCCTCTTGACGCGGTGGTCAGTACAAAATTAGAAAAATCAGCGAAGGCCAGGACAACTGCCATTGGCAAAGTTAAAGCCAAAGAACTGATTTTAGATATTGGGCCGGATACGACTGATTTGTTTTTAAAAATAATTTCAAGGGCAAAAACGATTGTTTGGAATGGGCCGATGGGCGCGTTTGAATGGCCGAAGTTTGCCAAGAGCACAAAATTATTAACCGAGGCGGTACTAAATTCCAAGGCAAAAGTTTTTATTGGGGGCGGGGATACGATCGCGGCGGTAAATAAGTTTTCAAAAAAGCCAGTTGCTGCTTATAGAAATGTTTATATTTCAGCTGGCGGCGGGGCGATGCTGAAGTTTTTAGAAGAGGGCAGTTTAATTGCTTTGAAACCATTAATGAAATAGCGCGTAACTGTAAATCAGGGGATTGTAAAAAAATTAAATATCAAAAATACGGATTTCTCCAACAGAGCGGCGGATTTGGGGGACAGGTTACTCGATTGCCATGGAAACTTATAAGTCGTATAAGACGATTGATTTTGCTCCTGTCTTCGTCCCGTCCCGCAGGCGTGGAACTTCCTCCTTCAACCCTCTTGCGACCGGGACTTCGGAGGACAAGTCGGCGGGCAGGCGAGATGACTTTTTCAGAAATAAAAAAAGAGGACAGGTGATGCTTCGGATCTTAGGAACAGTGTGAAACACCGGTCCTCCTCGAAGGTCCCTGCCCTCATTGCCCAAGTTGGGCGGCTATCAAATTAACCGGTAGGGGTTCACCACCGCTTTTAGCCTAGCGGCCTACTAGGAATATTTTTAGCCACTTGAGTGGATCTAAATATTCCGTTTTGGGACAAGTCCTCTTGGTTTGGAACCAAGTCCTCTTGCCAGGTTTCCCCTACCGTATTCCAAAAGACCAATTTGTATGGTTAGCTTAGCACAATAAATTTTTTTGTCAATAATAAGGGTTGTAAAAAGAAGTGATTTTTTAGATAAAATTCAATTAATAATTAACTTTGAAATTTATGCAAGAGCAAATTCAAAATTTAAAAAGTTGTAAAAAATGCCACTGGCTTATTTTTGGTTTGCTGGCAGTAGTATTAGCGATTTACATTTTTGCCTTAACGCGAAACGCCTTTCGCCAATATGATTATATTGGAAAATCAGATCAGCTGCCCTATACAATTACAATTTCTGGCGAGGGGAAGGTGACGGCGATTCCGGATGTCGCAACGGTGTCGCTGGGGCTGGAAACCAAAAATAAAAATATCAACAAAGCCCAGCAAGAAAATACTGATAAAATAAATCAATTGATTGATCGGCTAAAAGCGCTGGATATAAAAAAAGAGGATATCAAGACAACTAGTTACAGCGTGTTTCCCGACTATAACTGGACAACCGGACGGCAGGTTTTGGAAGGCTATAAAGTCAGTCAAAATATAGAAGTGAAAATTCGGAATTTTGATAAAATTTCCGAGGCGTTGAATTTAATCGGCGAACTGAATTTAAATCAAGTCGGGGGGCTGATATTCGCGATTGATGAGCCGGAAAAATATCGCCAAGAGGCGCGTATGCTGGCATTAGAGCAAGCCAAACAAAAAGCAGAAGCGTTGGCAAAAGCCGCGGACGTAAAGTTGGGAAAATTAGTTTCATTTTCCGAGGGAAGTTATCAAGCGCCGATATATTATCGCGACAGCGCATTGTTAATGGAGGCAAAAACGGTTGGTGGAGCGGCGCCGGCGCCGCAGGTGGAAGCCGGCAGCCAAGAGATTATTGTAAATGTTTCGGTGATGTATGAGATACTCTAAAGGTGGGAAGGTGGGCGTTAGGTGATTAGGTGGTAAGGTGGTAAGTTACTAAGGCGTGGAAAGCGCAGAAAACACCCCGCCTGTTGCGGGGCAAGCAGAAAACACGAAAACTAATTGTTTTATTGTTCCATTGCTCAATTGTTAAATTGTTAAATTGTTTTTTTAAATTGGCTAAAATAAAAAAATATGGCGAAAATAAAAAAAATAAAAGCGCGGGAAATTTTAAGCTCGTCGGGTTTGCCGACTTTGGAAGTTGAAGTGCAGCTAAATTTTGGAAAAAGTGGCTACGCGAGCGTGCCTTTTGGCGCATCAGCCGGAAGCAGAGAGGCGGTAACGTTGTTTGACGGCGATAAAAAAAGATATGGCGGGAAAGGAATGC
>CAYHQU010000001.1:14603-22227 GCA_964358955.1 uncultured Gammaproteobacteria bacterium
TGCGGGCAGGAGTGGAGATATATCAGGCGTTAAAAAAAATTTTGGAGCGGAGGGGGTTAGCGACAACAGTGGGGGCGGAAGGAGCGTTTGCGCCGGCGGGACTTAGCAATGAAGAGCCGTGGCAGTTGATTTTGCAGGCAATTAAAAAAGCGGGGTATCGGGCCGGGGTAGATGTTGGGCTGGCGGCGGATTTGGCGGCGTCAGAAATTTTTAAAAATGGAAAATATGAATTGCGCCGGGAAGGGAAAAAAATGACAAGCGAGCAGTTGATAGAATATTTGGCGGAGTGGTTAAAAAAATATCCGATAATAAGCATTGAGGACCCGTTAGCCGAGACAGATTGGGGCGGGTGGACTTTAGCATTTAAGCAGTTACGAAAAAAAGTTAGAATCATCGCCGATGATTTAACGGCTACCAATAAAATACTTTTAGAAAAGATGCTTGATTTACGGGCGGCAGCTGGTATAATTATTAAACCCAATCAGATTGGAACGTTAAGCGAGACGGCCGAGACGATTATTTTAGCGCAAAAAAATAAAATCGCGACGATTGTTTCACACCGCGGCGGCGGGGAGACAAATGATACTTTTATTGTTGATTTAGCGGTGGCATTTGGATGCGAGTTTTTGAAGGTGGGGATTACGAGGGGAGAGAGAGTGGCGAAGTATAATAGACTTTTAGAGATAGAAAGGGGCTTGTAGTTATTCTAATTTTTAATTGACCTAATGTCTAATAAATTCCAAATCACAAGCACCAAATCCCAAATAAGCTCCAATGACCGAAATTCCAAACACGTTTCGGCCATTGGAATTTGGAATTTATTTGGGATTTGTTATTTGGGATTTGGGATTTTTTTAGAATAATTAGAAATTAGAAATAATTAGGTTAATTTTATATTATGTTTCTAGAAAAAAAATTAGAAGTAAAAAAGAAATTGGGGTTAGTGGTGCTTTTAATTTTGGACGGCTGGGGGATAGCGCCGAGAAATCCGGGGAACGCGATCAGCATCGCCCATAAGCCAACGATGGATTATTTATGGAAACATTATCCGCGGACATTGCTGCAGGCGTCCGGGCATTATGTCGGGTTGCCGGACGCACAGCCGGGAAATTCGGAGGCGGGACACGCAAATTTAGGCGCGGGAAGATTAGTTGGTCAGGACGCGATAAAAATTTCAAAAGCGATTGAGACGGGAGTTTTTTTTAAAACGCCGGCTTTGGTTAAGGCGATAAACCATGTTAAAAAAAATAAATCAGCGCTGCATATCATGGGATTGCTTTCCGACGGCGGTTCGGCGCACGCGGATCCCAAGCATTTGGACGCAATCATAAATTTAGCGAGAATACATAAAATTAGCAATGTTTATCTGCATATTTTTACCGATGGCAGAGATTCGCCAAGGCACGCGGCGATTAAACTTATTGATGATTTAGAAAAAAAATTAAAACACGAAAAAATCGCGACGGTTATGGGGCGATATTACGCAATGGACCGGAAGAAAAGCTGGAAGCAGACAAAAATCGCTTATGACGCTTTGGTTTTTGGGGTTGGAAAGACGGCAGAAAGCGCAACGGCCGCGATTACCGAAAGCTATAATCGCGAGGAGACCGATGAATTTATTTTACCTTATATTATTACGAAACAAGGAAAGCCGATCGCAACGATGAAAGATAATGACGCGGTAATATATTTTAATTTAAGGTCGGATCGGGCGCGGCAGCTGACAAAGCCATTTGTTCAGCGGGAGTTTCAGAAAATGAATCCGGGCAGTTTTGACAGAAAAAAAGTTTTAAAGAATTTATATTTTGTGGCGATGACGGATTTTGGGCCGGATTTAGGCGATATTCATTCAGCTTTCCCAAGCGAGGATTTATTTGACACATTGCCGATGATTTTAAAAGACAGAAGGCAGCTTTATATCGCGGAGTCGGAAAAATATGCGCACGTTACATTTTTTTTTAACGGCGGTTTTGCCGATCCGGTGGCGGGAGAGGCGAGAATAAAGATTTCCTCGCCGGATGTTAAATCTTACGATTTAACGCCAGAGATGTCGGCGGGAAAAATTACAAGTAAACTTTTGGCAGAGCTAAATAATTTTGATTTTATAACAATAAATTTTGCCAATCCGGATATGATTGGACATACCGGGAATTTAATTGCGGGAGTAAAGGCAGTTGAATTTATTGATGGCTGCGTTGAAAAGCTCAAGAGCGCAATTTTAAAAAAGGATGGAATTTTAGTTATCACGGCCGACCATGGAAATATTGACGAGATGATAGATTTAAAGACGGGAGAAATTTTAACCGAGCATTCAAATAATCCGGTGCCGTTTATAATCGCGTCAAATCAAGGAAAGAAATATAAATTAAAACAGAAAGGCGGAATTTTGGGCGACGCGGCGCCGACAATTTTAGAGTTAATGGGAATAAAAAAACCAAGATTGATGACGGGGAAGAGCCTGATAGTGTGAATTATTCTAATTATTTTAATTAATCTAATTGATCTAAAAAATTTCTCAAACCTCAATCACTAATGTCTAAAAATTTTCAATTTTATAATTTTCAATTTTCATTCAATTTATCAATTTTAAATTTTTAAACCCGTCGTAATTTAAAATTATATCATTGTCGTGCCCGAGGCAGATCAGCTTCTGGCTGAAAAATTAACTGAAAATTAGAAATTGAAAATTAAAAATTAATTCTTGGATTTACCTATTTCTTAAAATAATTAGAAATTAAATGAATTAGGTGAATTTTAAAACAATGTCATTAGATAATCAGATAAAACCAGTCAGAAAAATCAAATCACCCAAGCCAGTCGTGCTTTTAATTCTTGACGGTTGGGGCGTTGCGCCAACGTCGCGGAGCAACGCGATTTCCAGCGCGAAGACGCCGGCGATTAATAAGCTGACGGCGAACTATCCGGTAATGACGCTGCAGGCATCGGGGGAGGCGGTTGGGTTGGGCTGGGGAGAGATGGGAAACTCGGAAGTTGGACATATAAATTTAGGGACGGGGCAAATTATTTATCAAAACCTGCCAAGAATAAATAAAAGCATAACTGACGGAACCTTTTTTAAAAATAAAGTATTTTTAGAGGCGGCGGCAAGGGTTAAAAGAAACAGTTCGGCGCTGCATTTAATAGGATTAGTTTCCGGAGGGGGCGTGCATAGCCACCAAAATCATTTATTTGCGTTACTTGATTTTTGCAAAGAGCAAAGAATTGAAAAAGTTTATATTCATGCGATTTTAGACGGGCGCGATACGGCTAAAGACGCAGGTATAGAAAGCATCCAGACGCTTGAAGATAAGATAAAAGAATGCGGCGTCGGAGAAATAGCGAGTTTGTCGGGACGATTTTTCGCGATGGATCGGGATAATAGATGGGAGCGGACAGCAAAAGCATATCAAATAATTGCCTGGGGGAAATCGGAGATAACCGCGGAGGACCCAGCGGCGACAATAAAGAAATCATACGCAAAAAAGATTTATGATGAAGAATTTATTCCAACGGCAATAAGTCGCGGCGGCCAGGCGGCAAGGGTGACGGCCAAAGACGCGGTGATTTTTTTTAATTTTCGGGCAGACCGAGCCAGACAGCTGACGGAAGTTTTTACTTTGCCGGGATTTAATAAATTTAGCCGCGGAAAATATTTAAAGGATTTATTTTTTGCAACATTGACGGAGTATGACAAGGATTTTCCGGTGGCAGTCGCTTTTCCGCCACAGATTATAAAAAATCCTTTGGCAAAAATCATTGCCGACAACAAGTTAACCCAGCTGCACGCAGCCGAGACGGAAAAGTACGCTCATGTAACATTTTTTTTTAATGGCGGCAGAGAGAAACCTTTTTTAGGCGAGCAGCGAATTTTGGTCCCGTCGCCGATGCTTTCAAATTATGATTTAAAGCCGGAGATGAGCGCTTTTGAACTTACCGATAAAGTATTGGCGGCGATTTCAAAAAATAAATTTGATTTTATTGTCATAAATTTTGCCAATGCCGATATGGTGGGACATACGGGAAATTTAGAGGCGACGATTAAGGCGGCGCAGGCGGTTGATAGATGCGTGGAGCAGATTGTCAAGCTGACTTTAAAAAAAGACGGAGTGGTTTTAATTACGGCCGATCACGGGAACGCCGAGGAAGTTTTAGACCAGCGGACCGGCGAGATTGATAAAGAGCATAGCGCTAATCCGGTGCCGTTAATTATTGTTGGAAAAAAATGGGCGGGGCAGGCATCAAAGTTCGGGTCGGATTTGGTTGGGACGGATTTAGCGGTGGTGTCGCCTTCGGGGATGTTGTCAGACGTCGCGCCGACAATTTTGAAAATTATGGGACTGCCGATTCCAAAAGAGATGGTTGGCGGGCCGTTGATATGACGACACGGAAGTCAAAAAATCATCCCGCTTAGCGGGACAAAAAATCATCCCGCTTAGCGGGACAAAAAAACGCAGAAAGCATTAATCCATCGTTAACGGCTCAACGCGTTAAGCCGTTTAGCTGCCAGCCCATCACTCGCTTTAACTTTTTTTATATTTTTATTTTTTGTTTTAGGGAAAGTGTGGTATAATGAAAGTAGATAATTATTAACTTTAAATTTATGGAAAATGAGGTTAAAAATCAAGGTTTTAGTAAAGGTGTTATGCCTAATAATAGTACAAATTATTTAAATGGTATTTTAAAGATTTTTGTTATTTCGTTAATTAGCGTTAGTATCCCGTGGTGGTTATTCTTATTGATAGATAGGATTGATTTTTATGCAGGATGGTTTTATGAAATTATTATTCTTCCAATGTTACTTATTATTTTTAGTATTATTGCAATTATAATTAGTTTAAAGAAAGTAAAAACATTTAATAAACTAATAAATATAGTTTTACTAATTTCTTTTAATTTAATTCTCTCAGTTTTATACTGGATTTTAATGGTTTATTTGTCTTTTTTATGAGATAAATAATAGAATAAAAAATCCCCGCAGAATACATTGCGTATCTGCGGGGTTTTTGGTTAAAGATCGTTATTGCTGACAGTCCAGTTCGTCTTCGGTTGGGTCAAAACCAGCTTCCAGAAAAGGCGCTGGCGGCGGCGCTTGGAGAAGAAACAAGTAATTCAAGAGATAAATAGCGTCAGCTAACTCCAGAATTCCGTTGTCATTACTATCAGCGGCGTCACGACAATCAATGGGCTGGGACAGAAAGAGATGAGCAAGGATAACAACGGCATCGCCGATATCAATCGCATTGTCTTTATTAACATCCCCGCGGACAAAAAGCACTGTCGGCGATTTTTTTATTTTATTAAAAATGTGGTATAATAAGAGTAAATAATTATTAACGTTAAAAATTTATGGGAAATGAAGTTAAAAATTTAAAAAATAAAGTTGATTGGGGTAAGTTCTCTAAAATTATTTATTGGACTTCGGGAATAAATTTTGTCGTTTTATTAAAAAAGTGGTATAATAAATATATTAATAAATAATTAAAAACCTATGAATAATGAAGAAAAAAATCAAAATTTAAATCAATTATCTAAAAAAAGTAAAAAGCTTATAAATTGGAAAAGGGTATTTATTATCTCACTTTTAACATCAATAACGAATGTCTTATTCTTCTCCTTACTTTTCTACTGCTTATTAGGTTTATACTTCTTTTATTACTGGTGGACACTTGTTCTATTTTTAGCCTTTATTGCAATAATTATAATAACTATAATTTTTGATATTATTTTATTACTAACAAAATACAAAAGTAGTTTAATGGATATTATTATATTAATTTTATTAAATGTTATCATTTCTATTACATTATATTTTATTGTTATAATTATCTTCGGGTTCCTAAATACTTAAAAATATATAAATCTATAAATAAAAAACACCCCCGTAACACAAAATGTGTTGACGGGGGTTTATAATTTACCGAAAGAACGTTACTGCTGACAATTCAACGAATCATCAGTTTCATCAATGCCTGCTACCGGAAACGGCACTGGTGGCGCATCTTTGTGCGCGAATAGATAATCAAGTTCGTAAATCGGATCAGCAATATCAATTTGCCCGCTGTCATTTACATCGCAGGCATCTAGACAAGACGCTTCTTCACTTGCAAAAAGATAGCTAAGAATTTTGACAGGATCCGCGATATCAATTGCATTGTCGCGATTAGCATCGCCGCGAATAAACTTTACAATTTGTGACGGCGTCGTAACAGTAATGTTTACTTCATCCATATTAATCGCCCCAAATTCATCAGCAACTTGGAGGGTAAAAGTGTAGATCCCCGGTGTTAGTTGAACTACAATTTCTGCTCCATCATCGACATAGCTCTCGCCTTTAAACCAGCTAAACCACAAATGTCCGCCTTCAGGATCAGCAGAAGCGGCGCCAGAAAGTGTAATCTCGACGATTCCAGTTGGGCCGACTTCATAACTGGCATCAAGCCCAGCATTGGCTTGTGGCGGCTGATTGTTATGGCCAATGTCACGAGCTAAAGTTAAGTTAGTGATCACTACCTGATCGCCAACGTTTTCCGAAGTTAGTTGAAAGATAAATTTAACATTTTGGCCATGAAGTTGGCTCATCATTAGTGGACCCGAGTTACCGATAGGAAACAGTTCAGTTGGGCTAACTTCCAAAACAGTTAATGTTTCCGTTTCGGTCGCAATAGAAAAAGTTAAGCTGACTTGAGTGGTGCTGCTCATGAACTCGTAATCAAAGCTGACATAATCCCAATCGTCAACCGCCACCGGGAATGAACAAGTCACTTCATAGGCCAAAGTTTTTTGTTTCTTCTGCTTTGGCTGTTCAATCCAGAAACGGAAAGAGTTGCCGTTAATTACTGCATCACCATCGCCAGCAATTTCGGCGCCAGTAATCAGATATGGCACTGTGGTCTCTGGCCCAGAAATTTCGCAAACACCGCAATCATTTTCTTGCTTAAAATGACCTTTTTCGCCCAACCAATCAACATACTGAACCGAAACCGTCTTTTGGATCTGAACCGCGCAGTAACTTTCACAAGTTGGATCTGGCCGTCTGGCTAGATCAGTCGTGCCGTAGCCTACGGTCTTGCCAACAATTTCTTTACCGCTTTCATCAAAAATCTTTGGGTCACTACCAATCGTGGTTAAATACCACTCATCAATATTGTGACCAGGTAGAGGCACATCAATCAGTAGATTAACGCCATGGTTGCCAACATTTAATAAACCATCATACAACTCAACATATGTCGCAATTCCAATAAATTGGTTGGAGTTCTCCCGAATATAGTTTACCGGAACTGATATATCTGGAATTGTAACGACATTCTTTATCGGAACAGGAGGATCCCATAAAGTAACTTGATCAACCTTCCAACTTCCCAAATCCGGCTGAATTAACATTGAGCCACACCAAGCTACAATATGAGCGCCCAAACTATGACCCATTAGATGAATTGCTTTGAATTACGAAACTGTTAAAAATTAGCAAGATGGCGTAAAATATTAGTATAGACAAACAATTAACTTTATGCCATCATGTCAACTTTCATTCAGCGCTACAATGACATCAGGCAGACCGTGAGTTTTTTCTTCAACCAATTAAAGTTAGATAAGTTTAAAAATAAATTAGGTCGAAAGTTAG
>CAYHQU010000002.1:0-16206 GCA_964358955.1 uncultured Gammaproteobacteria bacterium
CCAAAGTTCAAATAATAGGTTTTTGTTTTTTGACATAAGATTGTTTAAATTATTCTAATTGCTCTAATTGCACTAATTGACCTAAGAAAATCCCAATAAATAAATTCTAAGCACTAAATCCTAAATCATAAACAAATCCAAAATTCAAAGCTCAAATGTTCAAAAGCGGATTTAGAATTTTGAGTTTTGGTCATTTTAATTTGTGGTTGCTTTAGCAACCATCCCGCTTAGCGGGATAAAAGCAAAGCTTTTAGGATTTAGGATTTTGATATTTGGGGCTTGGTGCTTTTTTAGAAATTAGAATAATTAGATCAATTAGAAATTAAGGACTTGGTAAAAACGTTGCGATTAGCTGTTAATCTAACTTATTTTAAAACTCAATCCTTAGCCATCTTTTCCGAATCCCACATATCTTTCGGATTATCATCGCGGCTAATTAAAAATTTTCCAGCGACAAGGCAGTCAATTCCGGTGCCCATCATACAACGGTAAGCGTCGTGCGGGGTGCAGACGATTGGTTCGCCGCGAATGTTAAAGGAGGTGTTGATTAAAATTGGCGTGCCTGACAGCTTTCCAAATTCTTTTATTAAATCATAATAGCGCGGATTTTGGTCGCGGCGGATGGTTTGCAGACGACCGGAGCCGTCAACGTGGGTAACGGCGGGAATTTTTTCGCGAGCACTTTCTGCAATTGGATAAACCATTAGCATAAAATCGGTTGGCAGAGAAATCGGTGTGTCGCATTCAAAATATGCAGGCGCATCATCCGCACAGACAACCGGCGCAAACGGCCGGAACGGCTCGCGATGTTTTACTTTTAAATTTAAAATTTCTTTCATGTCTGGGTTACAAGGATTTGATAAAATACTCCGAGCACCAAGGGCGCGCGGGCCCCATTCCATCCGACCCTGAAACCAGCCGATTACCTTGTTGTCAAAAATAAGTTGTACAACTTTTTTGTTCAGTTCCGATTCGTCGTTATATTCTTCATAGACGATTTCTTTTTCGTCTAAATATTTTTGAATTTCTTCGTCACTGAATTCGGGTCCAAGGAAGGCGGAGGTCTGCACCTGCGCTCTTGGCATTTTTAGCCATGAATTATAAATATAAAAGGCAGTGCCGATCGCGCCGCCAGCGTCGCCGGCGGCCGGCTGGATATAAATATTTTCAAACGGGGTGTTTTTTAAGATTTTGCCGTTGGCCACGCTATTTAGGCCAACACCGCCGGCAATGCAGAGATTTTTTTGGCCAGTCACGGAATAAATATGATTTAAAATCTTGATTAAAATTTCTTCAAGCAATTTTTGGAGCGAGGCGGCGAGGTCTTTATGGTACTGCGTCACTTCGCTTTCAGGTTTCCGGGGCGCACCAAACTCGGCAATAAATTTTTTATTTGCCATTGTCATTTTATAATGATAGCAAAAATAATCCATATTAAGCTGATAGGAACCATCATCTTTGATGTCAATGAGCTTTTTTAATTTTTCCATGTAAATCGGGCTGCCATACGGCGCCAGCCCCATGACTTTATATTCGTCATTGTTAACTTTAAAGCCAAGGTAGCCAGTTATCGCGCTGTAAAGCAGACCCAAGGAATGCGGAAAATTTATTTCTTTTTGCAGTTTAATTTCATTTTTATCACCGACGCCGAAAGTTGTGGTCTGCCACTCCCCGACTCCGTCCACAGTCAGAATTGCCGCTTTCTCAAAAGGCGAGACAAGAAAGCAACTTGCGGCGTGCGAAAGATGATGCGGAATATATAATATGTCTTTTTTTGCTTTTAGATTTTTTTTTAACACGCGGCGGAAGCGAAGTTTTTCGTTTATCCAAGACGGTAAGGCCAAATAAAAAGGCAAAAAACTTTTTGGCCACATTTCTAAGTGCTGGGATAAAATTCGATCAAATTTTACCAGCGGCTTTTCGTAGAAACCAACATGATCAACTTCATTAATAGTAATTCCAGCTTCACGCAGGCAATATTCAATCGCGTTTTTTGGAAAAGAAAAATCATGCTTTTTGCGGCTAAAGCGTTCTTGCTCGGCGGCCGCTACGATTTTGCCATCTTTGATTAAGGCGGCGGCACCGTCATGATAAAAACAAGAAATTCCGAGGATATACATATATTGGCGAAATGCTAATATACTAATTCGTGCGAATGATACTAATAAATACGAATCTGCGTATTTTATGTTAATGTATATTAGCTCAAACTTTAAGCCTTGTTATTTATTAGTATTTATTCGTATCATTAGTATGCATTTAGTATATTAGCATTACATTTATCAAAACATTTTATAATAATCATCAATATCCTGACTGTCAGATTTTACATCAACCCAGCAAGTATCTTTGCCCTCCTGTTTTAAATCTAAAAAATGCTTCTTAGATAATTTTGCAATTATTGAAGTTAGACCAATACCAATAAAATAAACCAGCCCGAGCAATACTAAATTTACTAAGTCGGCAACAAGATGACTGAATTTTTGAAAACCGGTTTTAAAAGAATTTAAATATTTTTTCATATTATTTCTTATTAGGATTTTTATGCGGATAGCAACAAAGTACTTTATCAATATATTCAATGCCACAAAAATACTTGCAAATTGAGATATTTTTTACTGCGCATTTATGTTTTTTGGTTTTTTCAGCTTCATTCCATGGACATTTATCTTGGCTCCATTCAATATCTTTAGAATCAGTGGATAGATCAATATCCATGTTTGCACCGTCTAATTTTTTTATAATGTTTTCCATATTTTTACTGCGTTGCCATATATGGGCAGCTAAAGCGGCCAAACCCCGACTTCATGCCAAAGGCAGATCCGCCTCGGGCGGAAAAGTCGGGTAGAAGTTTTTCACCAAACCCAGTGTTTGTAACGACGATTAACCCAATAGACAATAAATAAACTAATAATAACTCCAGCTAAAATATAACGGGTTATTTGAATGCTATGAGTTAGTTTATTAATTACAAAAAATAAAATTGTAAAAAAAACAACGGCGGCGATTATAAAACCAATGCTTTCAAAAAATCTTTCGGGTGGTGTTTTGTGTTTGGCAGAAATCATAAATATCAAACTATGCCGGCACCGCAGGCACTTTCAGGCGCTCAATGCCGAGTACTCGGCATTGAGCGCCGGCGCCGGCGTATTTTAGTAACAGGCAATAATCTTTTTTACCAAGTTATCTAAATTGTGTTGATGAATAATAATCTGGCGAAAGCGTTCAGAAATTTCTTTTTTCTGCTCTGTTGGCAAGTCCATAACCAATTTTATTTTTTCCGCCAAATGAACCGGGTCATTTTCTTTAACCATAAAATCTTCACCGACTATTTTGATAAAGGCAACATTGCTTGTTAGACAAAGACAGCCGCAAGCCATGGCTTCAAGCACGGCTTTGTCAACACTGCCGGTCTGGCTTAAATTTACAAATAAATCGGCTTGTTGTAAATATGGCGCAATTTCATTATTAGGCACCGGACCGACAAACTCAAGATAATTCTCCAACTTCATATTTTTAACCATCATCTTTAAACTATCAAAATATTGTTTATCAGTATCTATCGCCGGCCCGCCAATAATCTGTACAAAAATTGTGTTCACTCCCCTATCAACTAAAGTATTCACGCCCTTGATTAAACTTTCATAATCTTTGCTGGGCGAGATGCGGCCGATTGTTAAAATTTTAAACTTTTCATCAGTATGTTGGGAAATTTCATCGGGTCTAAATCGGTCGGTTTCAATGCCGTGGCCGGTGATTTGCACCTTATACTGAAGGCGACCCCGCTCGGCGGGGTCGCCTTCGGAATCCAGGAGACGAAAACTTTCTTTTGAAGCGGTTAAAATTTTGTCTGACATTTTTACGAGCAGTTTTGTTTTCCAGGTGACTGATTTATGAGTGTACCAGCTAACAATTTTTTTGCGGAACAATAATGCAGCCGGCCAAACAGCAATGGTATACTCCGGGTTCATGTGGCAAAAAATACCGTCAACTTTTGGGACGAGCTTTAAAGCGAGCAGGCTAAAACGGATAAATCTTTTAAGGCGGCCGGCGCCAGTTTCTTTACCTAATGAATAAATTTTTACATTTTCCGGCAACCCCATTGTCTCACCTTTAGATAAGCAAATTACAAAAAGTTCATCAACGGCTCTAGCGATTTTATCAACCCAGCCATAAGTAAAACCGGCGTGCGAGTCGTTTTTGTCAACTTTTCGGGTGATCATTAGAAGTTTCATACATTTTAAGCTATACTATGATAATCCATATTATCATAGTATAACAAAATTTAAAAATTATTTTTTTGAAATTATCTCTTGCCAATAATCGGTGACGGTTTTTAAATTCTTTTTCCAGTTAAATTTTTCTTTTATAAATTCGTAGGCATGCTCCCCTAGCCGGTTTTGCAGCTCATCGCTTTGCAGAAGCGCAAGCATTTTTTCAGCTAATTTTTCACTATCACCAACCGGAACAAGAAAACCGGTCTCACCATTTTTTATTGTGTCTTTTGTGCCGGTCACTTCCGTTGCCACAGTTGGCTTTTTCGCGGCAGCCGCTTCCAACACAATTTTACCAAAGCTTTCAGAAAATGATGAGAGGGCGATGAAGCTGCAGGCGTGATAGTAATTTATTAAATCGGCGTGGGAGATTTGGCCGATAAAATATACCGCCCGAGGCGGATCATCCTTGGGCTTGTAGCTTGTAGCTTGTAGCTTTTTTTTCAACTTTCCCTCGCCGGCGATTAGGAGGACTGCATCATTATATTTTGCATTGGCAGAGGCAAAGGCCATAATTAAAGTCGGGATGTCTTTTACTTTTTCCAGCCGACCGACAAACAAAATTATTTTTTTGCCTTGATATTTATTTTTTATGGCTTGCACTTTTTGCGGGTCTGGGTGTTCAAATTTTTCAACGTCAACCGGCGTGTTGATGACTTGTATAATTTCTGCTGGCACACCGAGCTTTTGCACTTTTTCTTTTATGCCCTCACTCATCACGCGCAAAGCATCAGCGCGACGGACTAAATATCTTGCCAGGGGCATTAAAAGCAGATAGTAAATTTTTTGTTCTTTAAGCCAGTAGTTATTAAATAAATAGTCGCCGTGAAGATGCATTAAAACTTTAGCATTATATTTTTTTCCTAGTTTATAGCCGACAAGACCGGTGATAAATGGCTCGTGGGTTACAATCAGATCAATTTTTTTTGACTGACAAATTTGGCAGCCCAGTTTTAATGAATCAAAATAGTAGCCAAGTTTATTTTTGGAATTGGTTGGAATAGCGGTAACATTTTCGGAGATTTTATTTTCACAAAAACCAGCGCGGGAAAAAACAATAATATCTAAACTGGCCACCGCTTCACCGTAGATTTTGTGACGTTCAATAACATCGCCGAGTTGTCCGCGGCCAAGCAGGCCACGGTCAAGACTGATCATTAGGATGTGCATAATATATTGATTTTCTGATTTTAAATTAATATCTTAATTTTCAATTTCTAATTTTTAATTTTCAATCAATTAATAAATTCTCAATTTTCAAAAACTAATTTAATCTAATTTAAAAATTAATAAATTGAAAATTGAATGAAAATTGTAAATTGAAAATTGAAAATTTTATAAAATGATTATCTTCGCAACACCAATAGTGTTTTGTTAATCATCTTTTCAAATGAAAATTTCTCTAATTCTTTTTTAGCGTTTTCAGCTAACTTTTCGCGTAACTCTTTATCTTCGTATAATTTCAGGATTGCGGCTTTAAGCTGTTCCTTATTATTATATTCCACCAAAAGTCCGGTTTTTTCGTGTTCAACAACTTCAGGGTTGCCGCCGACATTTGTGGTAATAACGGGAGTGCCAGCCTGCATTGCCTCAAGAATTGTATGCGACAGACCTTCGTAGCCAGTGTTAAGCACAAACATTTTAGCCGTCTTCAAATAAACATCTCGGGTTTTCGCGTCAACTTTTTTAATTTCCACTTTATCAGCAATTCCTAACTTTTCAACTTTAGCTTGCAACACTTTTTGGAGTGGGCCAGAACCTAAAATCACTAATTTAAAATTTGGATTTATAGCCAACAGCTCCGACATCAAATCAATTAGCAGCTCAAAACCTTTCCATGGCACAAGCCGGCCGATTGATAAAATTGTGTTCTTGCTGTCGGAGTTTGACTCCGAAGCTTCGGAGTCAAACTCTAAATCAGCATCTACCGCATTGAAAATGACCTCAATATTTCCTTCCGGCACGCCCCAGCCGAGGACAATTTTTTTAAGGTAGGCGCTTGGAACAATTACGCGGTCGGCATTTTTGCAAACCCAGCTTTCTATTTTTTTTAACCAGTGTATTTTGCCTGTCCCGCCACTACGGGATTCTTTTTGGAATTCATCAATTAATTTTTCTGTATAGCCCAAATTCATGGCCTGCTCCCAAGCATAGTCGCCAACAACTTTCACCACAAATTTAACGTTGATAATTTTTGCCACAATTAAGGCGGGCAGGCCGGAACTGACTGGACCTTGGGTATAGACAACATCAGCGCTCCAAGCGAGCCGAAAAAGTTCAACCAAATAACGTCCATAGCGAAAAAAAGTATTTTGACCGCGCTCAATGCGAATAAGTTTATGGGGATAATTTCCAGCTTCGGCTTTAGTGCTATAACAAATCACACTGACTTGATGGCCAAGCCGCACTAATTCTCGCGCGAGTTTTTCACTGTAAGTCGCCGGTCCGCCGATGTCGGGCGGAAAAATTTCAGCGGCGATGGTTATTTTCATTTTTTTATTTATTATTAGGGTCTGTTGACGAATATCATTTCTGCTGCAAATCCCATAATTCGGTCAATTTTTCCTAAAATTTTCTTGGCTTATTTTAGCAAATAGGCCGCAAAAATTTTAGAAAAAATTGCCTCGAATTCTGTGATTTTCGCGACGAAAGCATATTCGTCAACAGACCCTATTAAATAAAACTTCAAAATATCAATAGAATATCATTACCGGACAACCGGCATCAGGCAGATAAACGCCGGCGGCTAAAAGCATCTCGACCGGCAGTTATTACTCTTGTTTCTAAGGATAAAAGCATAAATCAAACTGATGATAAAAATACAAACAGGAACAACAAATAATGAATAATTATACCAGTATTCATTTTGATAGCTTAGGAAGGCATAAAGAAATTGAAAAAAGAAACTGGCCGTAACGATTGGCGGCAATAGCCAATGGCTGGTGATCACCGGCAAAGCCAAAAATATCAGACAAAGATTAAAAACCAGCAGATAGCCCATATCCAAATGGAAAAAAGAAGCTGGAATAGCCAGGGCGATTGCGGCGGAAGCCAACAAAGCAAAAAACAATCGGCGATCAGAGAAATACCGCTTTTGGTATAAGAATCCGAGTAAGGCCAGAAATGTGATAAATGGCGATAAATGAATCATATCATAGGAACCCAAACAATTTAAAAATGAATAATTATGGATACTAAAATAATTCTGAAAAGCATAAGCCAAATTCAGAAAAAAACGATTGACTGAAAATAAACTTCCGGGCGTTAAATTTTCATGGACGCCAAGATGTATACGTCCGATCTGCCAGTATTGAGCCGCCACATAAACAGCCGGAATAATCAAACTTAAAAAAAATTGTTTAAATTTTTTCTTATATAAAAACAACGGAGCCAAAGCAATGGTGAACGGCCTAGTAATATAAGACAAACCGAAAACCAGCCAGGCAAAGCGGCTGTTTTTAAACAGTAAATACAAACCCAAAGTCGCTAGAAAAATTATGGATACATTATGATGGCCGCGCAATGGCAAAGCATAATCAAAGGGCATAAGTAAAAAAATGTAGGCGGCGATTACGGCCCAAACTTTGTTTCCGTAAATTTCTTTTACTGCCAGATACATAGTAAAAATCGCAAGGATTGCCGATAACATTTCCGAATAAGCCACGGACGCTTTAGAATGAGTTAACAGATAAACCGGCAGAGTCAAAAAATCTCCACCGTGAAATCCGGGAATTGAAAGATCAAATTGCCCCTTGGCTAATTTTTCGGTAAAGGCCTGGTAATGAACATTATCATCCATCAGAACGATCGTTGATTGGGAATAGATAAAAATCAATAGACATGCCAAAAAAACCAAATGGGTCCAGGGATTCTTTACGAGCGTCTTTATTTTATTTAGCAATTTCATGGTATTCTTCATCAGCGTTTATTTTTAATAAATCATGCTTTGCTCCGAAAATGTTTTCTGCGGCACAAAATCCAGTCAGGATTGAATGATCCATATTATTATAGCGGTATAAGCCAGACCGGCCGATGGTCTGAAAATTATTAAATTGCGACAGATAACTAAAGATTTTGTCCATATCGCTCTTATAATCCAGGTGGTAAACCGGATAAGCGAAACGGTTGCGGATAACCGCGCCCGATTCCACCACCCCGGGTTTAATTAAGCCGACTTTTTCTAATTCTTTTGTGGCCAGCATTACCAATTCCTCATCGCTTTTATTCCACAACTCATCGCCTTCCCAGCAGACATATTCAGCCCCGATATTTGTCTTATTCTGGTCAGGCGCGGTAAATGGGCTCCAATTCTTAAAATTCTGCACCCGCAACAAATCAACATCCGGCTCATGCACATAAATCCAATTATCGGGAAAAACGTCTTTTTGGTTGACGATCAGACAGACATCAAAGAAAGCGCGGAAGCGCATTTTCGCCGCCAGCTTTTTTATTTCTTCCGGCGGCGGAGGATCTAGGCGCGATAATAAAACATTAAGGGGCATAGAAGAAATATAATTGTCAGCGCTCATCTCAATTGTCGCGCCCCCCGCTTGCCTGACGACTATTTTTTCTACTTTACCGGCCCGATGGCTAATCTTGACCGCTTCGCTGTTTAATATTATTTCACCGCCCAAATCGGTTATGGACCGGGCAATCTTGTCATACAGCATGCCCGGACCGTATTTAGGATAATCAAATTTATCAATCAAACTCTTAATTTGTCCCTGTTCCGGCTTAATAATAAAAGTTTTGATCACTTGCCACAAAGATAAATCTTTCATCCGTTGCGCCGCCCAATCGGCGCCTAATTCCTTGACCGAGATGCCCCATAATTTTTCTGTATAGCTCTTAAAGAAGTGATTGAATAGGCGCCGGCCAAATCTGTTCACCACCCACTCCTCATAAGTTATTTCCGGCTTCTTATTGACAAGCCGCCTCAACCTCGCTTGCAGCAAGCTTAAACCGATCAGAATACTTTCAGGCAGCCCAAGATTTTTAAAAGAGTCGCCCAGCTTAATCGGATAAGTAAAAAATTTTTTCTGATAATAAATGCGGGAAAGACGATTGCGAACCAACATATCCTGACCTAAAAAATTCCGCCAAAAGTCTTCCACTTCCTTCTGTTTAGTGAAAAAACGATGGCCGCCGAAATCAAATTTATAGCCATGATAGCTAAAAGTCCGGCATAGGCCACCGATATGATCTTCCTGTTCAATCACTGAAACCTGATTCCCGTTCTTGGCCAACCGAAACCCAGCGGCCAGGCCCGACGGTCCGGCGCCGATAATGATAGTTTTTTGACTCATAAATTTATATTAATGATGATTGTTTTTAATAATTTAAAATTTTATGGATATGGACATCACATTATGACTCCGCACTCAATAACTTGTTAAAATTGCGTCTGGCTCGTTTTTCGCGACAAATTTTTTCATCCCGCTAAGCGGGACTACGACTCAAAAATTTGCTCGCTTCAGCACTTCGCCAGTCCGCAATTTTTCCGGCGGACTGGTGCGGTTTCATAATGTGATGTCCATAAGTCTGATTTTTATTGATTTATTTTAACATTTTTTAAGTATTTTTTCAAGTTGACTTTATACGTTAAAATTGCTAAAATTAAATTAATTATAATTTTTCTATCCAGTTTATGAAAATACTTTTAGTGGTTCCTCCCAACAGTTTGGCGGAAAGATACGGCAAACTCCAGGGTGTCGGCACAACTTACCCTTCTTTGGGTCTGGCGGCGATCGGCGCCGTGGCAGAAGCCGGCGACCATGAAGTCAGGCTTATTGACTGCGAAGCAGCCGGATTAACCCATAATGACTTAGAAGAAAAAATAAGAGCATACCAGCCGCAAATAATCGGCCTGCAAACCTTTTGCAATACCATTGGGCGCACTCTGGAAATTAGTAAACGCGTCAAAGAAAATATCTCTACTGACATTAAAGTTATATTTGGCGGGGTCCAGGCCACTTTTTTCCCCAAAGAATACATCGCTGATAAAAACGTTGATTTTGTGGTTGTCGGCGAAGGTGAAATAATTTTTAAAAATCTCTTGGACGCGCTGGAAAAAAACTCCACTGATTTTTCTCACATCAACGGTTTAGTTTGGAAAAAAAACGGGCAAATAGTTGTTAATCCGCCGGAAAAATTAATAGAAAATTTGGATATTTTACCGTTTCCGGCGCGCCATTTGTTTGATTGGAAATTATATCATTCTTCAGCACAGCTGCGCGGTAAAAAAACCTCTCTCATCATTACGTCGCGCGGCTGCCCTTACAATTGCGGCTTTTGCTTTTCCCATAAAACCTTCGGCCGCACTTATCGTTATATGAGTTCCGGGCGCGTTATTGAAGAAATAAAATTCTTGAAAGAAAAGTACAACGTTGACGGATTGCAATTTTATGACGATACCCTAACCTTTAATAAGGCGCGCATTACGGAATTGTGCGATCTTATGATCGCTGAAAAAATCAATTTGCCCTGGTCTTGTTTCACCCGCGTTGATTGCGTTACGGAAGAACTGTTAAAAAAAATGAAAGCCGCCGGCTGTTATCAAATATTTTACGGAGTGGAAGCCGGCAATCAACGCCTCCTCAATCTCATGAGTAAGGGCATCACTATTGAACAAATCAAAAACGCTTTCAGTTGGACTAACAACGCCGGCATTGAGGCGCTGGCTTCATTCATTATCGGACTCCCCACCGAAACCAAGGAAGAAGCCCGCGATTCAGTCAAATTGGCAAAAGAAATTGAAGCCGCCTATGCTCATTGGGAACTATTTACTCCCTATCCGGGCACAAATCTGTATAAAATCGCCCTGGAATACGGCCGACTGCTGACAACCGATTTAAGCAAATACAGTCCTTGGCGCGATGAGCCGGTCTATCTCCCTTATGGCCGCACAACCGAGGAGCTTAAAGAAACTAAACAATGGATTTACCGCCAATTCTACCTGCGCCCATTTTTTTTCATTCGCCTCATCAGAAGCTTGCTGAACCTGCCGTTCGGCCGCATTGTCAAATTAATCCACGGCGGATTGATTATGACTTTCCGTAAATAGCAAAAAATATCCGTCGTGAATCTATTTTTTTGACAATTTAACTTTTAAATCATAACTAAAATTTTGATAGCATTCTTCAATTAATAATCTTAATTTTCCGGTTTTTAAAACCATGGCCAAAATCTGAAAAGTAGCTTTCAGATTTTTTATTAACGAAACTGTCATATGCCAAAGATATTTCGGATTTTTTAAAAAAGCTAAAAATATAATTTTGTGATTCTTCCATAAAAAAATATTTTCTAATTCCATCCTCTTTTTTACTAAAACTTCCGGCGGCAAATTAATAGACATAATCGGAGTTTCCGACTGTTTATTGGACCAGCTGTCTGAAAATCCTTCTTCCCCGGCCTTGGTAAACCAGCCGTTCTTTTTCGCCAGGCCATAAAGCGGCGTGCCGGGATACGGCACTAAAATACAAAACGCCGCCATATTGGGCTTGATCTCAAGCGCAAATTTTTTTGTGTCTTCAATCTCCTTGATCCCCTCGCCTGGATTTCCGATTATAAATGAAGCAAAAGTTTTAATTCCTAATTTTTTAGTGATGGCAAACCCCCGCCTTAGATCTTCAACTTTTTCATTCTTATTTAAATTTCCCAAAATTACGTCATTGCCGCTTTCAGCGCCAATATCAACCTGGACGCAACCGGCGTCTTGCATCAGGCTTAATTTTTCTTCGGTAATCGTGTCTCCGCGCGCCTGACAACCCCAAATCAATCTATAGCTCTCCCCTTTTAAAGCCAGGCAGAATTCTGTCAACCAGCGGTCATTAACGGTGAAAGTGTCGTCTAAAAAAAATAAGCCCTTGATATTATATTTTTCCTTGAGATATCTGATTTCCTTCATGACATTTTGCACGCTCCGACGCCGCACGCCTCGTCCAAAAATATTTTGCGAGGCGCAAAATATGCAATTAAAAGGGCAGCCGCGCCCGCTCATGATGGTGGCAATCCCCCAATTAAAGCTGCCCCGAATAAATCCCGGCGGGATCAGATACCATAAGCTATCGGGCAACAATTCTCTTTTGGGAATCGGCAGGGCGTCCATATTATCAATCACCGGCGATGGGCCGTGGAAAATAATTTGGCCGTCTTGTTCGTAATAAACACCCTTTAGACCCTCGATACTTTTGTTCCGGCTTAATCGTTCACAAATTTCTTTCATTGTATACTCTCCTTCCCCTTTAACCACGAAATTTAAATTTAAATCTTTAAGCGTAACTTCGGGCAAAGCGCTGGCGTGAGGTCCGCCGGCGCAATATTTAGCGCCGGGACATATCTGGCGCAAATCAAATAGGATTTCTTTAGCTCTTTGATATTGCGTGGTTACCAAAGTTAAACCGATAATCTCGGGATTAAAATCCCTTACCTTGGCTTGCCAACCTTGGTCTCGCGGGCCGATGTCTAAAAGCTGCACTTGATGGCCCGCCTCTTCCAAAACAGTGCCGATATACAAAATTCCCATTGGCAAAACTACGTCATAATTTTCTCGCGGATTTATTATCGTTACGCGCATATTTTTTACTTAAGCCACCCCGAGAGGCGGGGTTGCTTATTTGAAGGCGACCCCGCTAAGCGGGGTCGCCTTCGGCAATAAATTATTTTATCAACTCCTTAAAAATATCATTCATTTTTTCGGCGATTTTGTCCCAGTTATATTTTTTTTGCACAAGTTCTTTGCCGTTTCTGATTAATTTTTCCCGCAATTTTTCGTCTTCCAATAGCAGTTTTATTTTTTCCGCCAGATCAGAGGGGTCTTTAGTTTTACAGAATAATCCAGTTTCACCATCTTTCAAAAAATCCGGGATGCCGCCGACGGCCGTGCCAACCACCGGCACGCCCAGCGCCATGGCTTCCAAAAACACGTTGCCCAGGCCTTCAGACAAAGACGGCCGGACAAAAATGTCAGCAACTGAATAATATTTCGGCAAGTCGTCGTGATTGATTCTGCCGGTAAAAATCACTTTATCTTTGATGTCTAATTTAGCAACCAGCGCTTTAAGTGAACTTTCCAGCTTGCCACCGCCGACGATGAGCAATTTCACTGGCAAATTTTGAACTGCTTTAATTAAATATTCTACGCCGTTTTTTTCTTCAATCCGGGAGACGGTGATGATTACTTTTTCACTGCCGCCTTTGAGCAGCTTTTCAATTGGGTTTTCCCCCTTTGGATAAGGGGGGGCGAGGGGGGGTTTGACCGCTTTAAATTTTTCAATGTCCACTCCGTTTGGCACCACTTCAATCTCGCCCTTATATCCGTACCGCCGCGCCCGTTTTTTTAAAAATTCACTTATCACCTGGATAAAATCCGCTTTTCTAAAAATTTGCTCGTATCGGCGGGACCAAAACCAAGTTCGTCTTTTTATAAATTCATCACTATCGCCGCTTTGCATTGTCAGTAAATATTTCACCTCGGGATTTTTTTCTTTAAATTTTAACGCGGCTAATCCAGCCCAAGTTTCCAGCACGCCCCAGACGATACAATACAATTGCTGTCTGTTGGTGTCCTCACCAACAGACACGGCGCGTTGGTCAGGAGACCAACGCGCAGCAGCGGCAACTAACTCCCGCGCTTTTTTTTGCGCCAGCCACGGATAAAAATATTTTTCCCACCACCGGCCTTTGCCAATTCGGTAGACATCCACGTTGCCAATTTTTTCTTTCGCTGGCAGTTTAGGGTCAAAGCGGTTGGTAATTAAATCAAACTCAAAATCCGGACAGCGCTTGGTGATCTCGTTAATCGCCACTTCCGCCCCGCCGACAAAGGGAAAATATGATAAGGAAAAAATTAGGATTTTAGGCATACGGTCGTCGTGTAACTTGTCTCCCTTCGGGAGATCCCCCGCAGGGGGATAACGTGTAACTTGTAACTCAAGTTTTGACTCTACTTTTTAATTGTCATCCCGATCCCGCGAAGCGGGACGAGGGATCCCCTGGCTTACCGTAATGACTTTGTCTAACTTGTAAGCCAGGGGATCCCTCGCTCACCTCAAAGATTTTGCCATTTTATTTTTAAAAAATTATTAATAATACTTTTAAATTAAATCAAAGAAGCGCTCGGGATGACAGATAAAAAGTGGCGAGTCGGGATGACAACTAAAATTTGGCTAAATTTAGGTATTTTTTAATATCTGCTATTGACAAAATTTATAAATTTGGTATAATGAACTCTTGTCAGATATGTAACTCTGACACTCTGGCCACGAGAGGGTCGTGGTAATATTGTACCATAAGGAGGTAAAAGCGATGATCGTGAACACTATTCGCGGTGATGTTTTCAAGACGCCATACCGGCACATTGCCTTCGCGGTGAACACCGAAGGCTGCAACGACGCCGGGTTCGCGGGAGCAGTTTCGTCCCGCCACTGGCCGGGGCTGGCCGACACCGGCGCCAAGAAGCTCGGCGACGTGATCAGCAAGAACGGGGAGGGCAAGACCTTCCACGCGCTCGTCTGCCACTCGTTCGGTGGCGACGGCTGGAAGAAGACGGCCGAGACCGTCACCGAGTGCCTCGACTCGCTCGACGTTCCCGACGACGAGACCATCGCCATCGTCCTCATGGGCGCGGGCATGATCGGCAAGATGGGAGGCGCCGATGTCTTCTCGATCCTTGGCGGGATGGCCAGATCGAAGAAGAAGGTCGCGGTCTACACGCTGTAGCCAGCACCCATCGTCGCCGCTCGCACCAATTAGAGGACCCTCGCGGAAGTTTCGCTTGGGTCCTTTTCTTTTTTAAAAATCAATCTGACATTATTTGCTATATCATACTCTGTGTATGAGAAAGTAGTGTCGGTTTTTTTCTACCCCACTTTTCCGCCAGAGGCGGATCTGCCTTTGGCATGAAGTGGAGGGTTTCCGGGGCTTTAGCCCCGCACTGGCAGCTGAAGCTGCCAAACCCTCGGCTAAAGCCGGGTAGAAATTATATTTTATAATAATCCCGATACCACTCAATAAACTTCTCAATCCCCTCTTCAATTTTTACTTTCGGCTCCCAGTTCAACATTTGTTTGGCTTTAGAAATATCAGCGCAGGTGCGCGGGACATCGCCGGGTTGAAGCGGCAGTAAATTTTTTTGGGCAGTTTTACCAAGGGCTTTTTCAATAACTGAAATAAAATATTTTAGCTTCACCGGATTGTTGTTGCCTAAATTAAAAATTTCACACTGTAAGCCGGAGTCAAGCGCGGCAACGGTGCCAGCGACAATATCGTCAATATAAGTAAAGTCGCGCTCCATATTGCCGTGATTATAAACATCAATCGGAGTGCCGGCTAAAATTGCTTTTGTAAATTTAAAAAGCGCCATATCCGGCCGGCCCCAAGGACCGTAGACAGTAAAAAAACGCAGGCCGACACAGTTGATATTAAATAAATGATGATAAGTGTGGGCCATTAGCTCGTCGGCTCTTTTGGTTGCCGCATATAGAGAAATTGGCCTGTCCACGGAATCAGTTTCGGCAAACGGCACTTTGGTGTTGCCGCCGTAGACAGACGATGATGATGCATAGATAAAATCTTGCACCTTGTGCTCGCGCGCCAATTCCAGCAGGTTTAAAGTGCCAAGCACGTTGACGCGTTCATAAATAAAGGGATTGGCCAGCGAATAGCGGACGCCTGCTTGCGCGGCCAGATGGCAGATTTTGTCAAATTTATTTTTTTCAAAAATTTCACGCAGGACGGGGAGGTCAATGATGTCGGCGCGGACGACTTGCAGACGTGGATTTGAGTTTTCACCAACGGCAAGGTAAATTTTTATCCGATTTTCTTTCAACTTCGGATCATAATAATCATTAAAATTATCAATAATTACCACTTCATCGCCGCGCGCTAATAATTTTTTGGCAACCGCGGAGCCGATGAAGCCGGCTCCGCCAGT
>CAYHQU010000002.1:16306-21764 GCA_964358955.1 uncultured Gammaproteobacteria bacterium
AATGAAACCGCCACTCCCTTCTGCTCGGCCAGTTCAATAAATGAGGCCAAATCTTTGGGCAGACACTTGCCACTAAATCCGCGGAAGCCGCCGTGCCAGACATCAAAATTTCCCGGGGCAACCCGGCGGTCATGCTCAAAGCCGGCGCGCACCTGACTGTAGTCCACGCCGCAAGCTTGGCAGATGTCATAAATTTGGTTGCCAAAAATCACTTTGGTCGCGTAATAAGTGTTGACCATATATTTAATCATTTCGGCGGCGGAAGCCGGCATGATTTTTTTGTAAGGAGTATCAGGCATAATGTTCAAAATTTCTTCAGCAATAGACTGACTTTTAGCAGTGAAGCCGACGATTTGTTTGTCGGGCTTAGCAAAATCAGCGACCGCCGTGTTGTTGTCTAAAAATTCGGGATTAAATAAAATTTTTAAGTTTGGATATTGCTGCTGCAGCTTATCAGTGGTTCCCACGATCACGGTGGATTTTATCACGACCACTTTATTATCAAAGGCAGCCAGCTTTTCAAATGTTTCGTTAACTGCCGACAGATCAATTCCATCATTATAAGGCGTGGGCACGCAGACAAAAATAATATCTTGTTTTACAACTTCTTCCCAAGGATCAATGGGATTAAATTTATCATAAATTTTGGCATTTTTAAAAAAAGCTTGGACCGCCTTACCCACTACCCCGCCACCGATGATTCCAATCGATATCATTTTTTTATTAATATTCTTAAACTGGGCTTGTTTTTTTAAAGCCAATATACTATTATTATAATATAAATAATCGATAAAAGTCAATGACGGAAAACGATAAAAAATTAAAGATTTTATATTTGGTCACTTTGTCGGAACTTGGCGGCGCCCAGCGTTATATTTTAGATTTGGCCACGAATTTAGGCGGCCAATTTGAAATCACCGTGGCCGCTGGCGGCAATGGAAAATTATTTGAGCAGCTAAAAAAAAATCAAATTTCGGCGGTGCGGCTCAAAAATTTGACAAGAGAAATTAATCTCGGCCAAGACTTGCCGGCGCTTTTTGAAATTTATCAGCTAATCAAAAAAGTAAAACCAGACATTTTACATCTTAACTCCAGCAAAGCCGGGGCGCTCGGGGCAATTGCCGGTAAATTGGCAGGGGTAAAAAAAATAATTTACACAGTTCACGGCTTTGTTTTTAACGAACCAATGCCGGGTTGGAAAAAAAATTTATATACTTGGATTGAAAAAATTTCTGCAAAATTAAAAACAACGCTTATTTGCGTTTCCGAATTTGACCGGCAACAAGGGCTTAGCCATAAAATCGCGCTGGCGGAAAAATTAGTCACCATTCATAATGGAATTGGCATTGATTCACTAAAGCTTCTATCAAAAGAGGAGGCCAAAAATAAACTCATTACCAATTACCAATTACCAATTACCAATTACCCAACTATCGGCACGATCGCCAACTTCTATCCCACCAAAGGCCTTCAATATTTTATCCAAGCCGCCAAGCAAATTATTCAACATCATCCCGATGCCCAGTTCATAGTCATTGGCGACGGAAAGCTACGGCCAGCGCTGGAAGCAGAAATAAAAAAATTCCGGCTTGAAAAAAATTTTCAGCTGCTTGGAGCAATTGATAATGCCGCCAAGCTACTGCCGGCGTTTGATGTTTATGTTTGTTCTTCAATTAAAGAAGGTCTCCCCTATTCCATCTTAGAGGCGATGGCCGCCGGAGTTCCAATTGTTGCCGTAGCCGTCGGCGGGATACCAGAAATGATTAATGACCAATCGGGAGTATTAGTTGATTCTAAAAATGCGGATAACTTGGCGGCGGCGATATTAAAATTATTAGAAAATAAAAAAATGGCCAAAGATTTGGCCGAAACTGCTTATAAAAAAGTATGCTCGGAATTTTTGTTAGAAAAAATGGTTGAGAAAACAATAAAAATATACAGCTAAAAATTTATTGACTGCGGCCAAAGCGATATTTAGCTAAAATCCAAATTGCCTTAAGACCGTCTTTCCAGTTGATTTTTTTGCCTTCGGAAATTGTGCGCGGATTGTAAGAGATTACAACTTCGCGCAGGCGAAAATTTGATTTTAAAACTTTGGCGGTAAACTCCGCTTCAAAACCAAAGCCATTCTCTTTGGTTTTTATTTTGTCAAGAAGTTCGCGCCGAAAAAATTTATAGCAGGTTTCAATGTCGGAAATTTTACAATGATATAATAGCCGAGCAACGAGAGAAACAATGTAGTTGCCTAAATAATAATGGATATAAATTATTTTGTTGTTGCCGGACATCCGGTTGCCGTAAACAATATCAACTTCATTATTTAATATTGGCGTTAATAATTTTTGGTATTCATTGGGGTCGTATTCAGTGTCGGCGTCCTGAATCATAATAATGTCGCCGGCGCAGGCGGAAAAACCAGTGCGCAAAGCGGCACCTTTGCCTTGATTTTTTTGGTGAAATAATATTTTATAGCGGCCGGAACCTTGGAGCTGGTTTAAAATCTGGCGCGTATTGTCGGTTGAACAATCATCAACTAAAATTATTTCTCGTTCCAACTGCGGCAAACTAACGTTTTCAACCCGTTTGAGAAGTTCTAACAAAGTTTTTTCTTCATTGTAGATGGGGATAACAATTGATACTTTTTTAAACATAATACAATTACAGGATTTATAATTTGTTAAGGCGATTGATTTCGGCTTTAATCGCATCATTGGCGGGGTTAATAATTAAAGCTTTATTATAATATTCAAGCGCTTTTTTCCTGTCGCCGGCTTTAAAATAAAAATCAGCGGCGAGAGCAAGAAGTTGGGTGCTTTTAGGATTATTAGCGATACCATCTTCCAGCGTTTTGATTGCCAAATCATTATTTTTCAAATTGTATAAATAAAATTCATAGAGATTGCGGACAAAAATATCATTGCCGCCGGGATCATTTTTTGAATTGGCAACCGCAGTTCTAAAGGCGGCTTCGGCTTTGACGTCATCTTTTAAAAAATTAGCGTATAGGTCGCCTAAATTATTAAAAGAGAGACTGTTGACTGGACGAATTTCACTAAGGTGGAGCCAGATTTCTTCGGCGCCTTGATAATCCCTTAAAGTTTTTTTAACGCCGCCTAACGAAAGCCAAGCGTCAAAATCTTCGGGATTGCTTGCCAATGCTTGCTTTGTAGCCGTAAAAGTGGCCAGCAGTTCGTTTACCTGTTTTTCCGTCAGGCCGCTATTGTAATTATTAAATTCAAAAAAATTGTTTTTCCGTTCCGGCTGGCTGGCAAAAGGATTTTTCCAAAAATAAAATGCCGCTCCAAAAACAAGTAAGCCAATAATTGCGATAAAAATAATATTTTTTTTCATAGGTGCAGATTTTTTAGTTAAGTTTTAATTTATAGACTTTAAAGGATAGCTGCTTCTGGTTGTTTTTTATTTCGGTTAATTCAACCGGGGCGCCGTCGGCTTTGGCTTTTAAAATCGCGGCTTCAATTTTTTCACTCAACTCTTGGCGGTCGGGGTCAAGATTAGCGCCATAGACAAAATCGGCCGCGCCTTTAATAAAATACAAATCCCTAACGCCAATATTTTGAAAATAATTAAACCAACCCTGATTATAATCAAGCACCAGGGCAATATCAAAGTCACCGGCAATAAACACATCATTATATAACAAATAACGTTGAAAATACCAGGTCGTAGAAAACCAGTTAAGAGAGCTGTCATAGAGATAGAAATTGCGGTCGCGAGCGTTACTCAAGGAGACGGTTAAATCTTGTTTATTTTTAGGAACAACAATTTTTGGGCTGTAGTTAGGATCAGAGCTTAAAGTTGAACTGATAAATTTTTCAAGCTGCCGAAAGCCGTTGTTTTCGCCGCGAAAGTTTGAATAAAAAATATTAACTTCGCCAATTTTTTGCTTGAAATGATTGGTATTAAAATTAAAAAGTAATTCAGCGCCGCCAAGCAAAACGCAAATTGGGATAAACAGCCAGAGCAAGGGGCGCAAATTTTTTTTATCTTTAAAAAATTTAATAATATTAAAAATAAATAAAGCGGCGGCTAGGGCCAAAAGCGGCGTAAAGATCGCTTCATAACGGGGATTTGGGCCTGTTAGAGAAAAAAAGAGAGACAAAAAAACAAAGCATAAAATTAAAAATAAATGAAGCCGGTCTTTAAATTTATAGAAAAAATAAGCAAACAACCAAAAAACAGAAATGATTAAAAAATAATAAAAAGGATAGGAATAGCCGACTTTTAAATTTGTCCAAGTAGTCTTAAAATTTTCCCAAAGGTTTAATTCTTGTTTTTCGCCAAGCAAAACCGGCCAGGCCGCCTTGGCTTTTTCCCGCGCCCCGGTAAAAATTGCGGAGAATTGCAGGTCAAAATGGCCGCGGGTCTGATAAACCATTATATTATAAATTATGGTCGGCGTAAAAATCAACAAGGCAATCAGGGCGGCTAAATAAAGGCGGTAGTCTTTAAAAAGGCGGCGGTTGGATATCAGGAGATGAAAAAATATTGCCGGTAATAAAAAAAATGAAGTATATTTAGTCACAAGGGAAAGGCCAAGAGAAAGGCCAAAAAACCAAAATAGTTTTTTGTCGGCTAAAAATTTTTGGTAGGCAAAAACAGCGAGTAAAATAAAAAAAGTTTCTATGCCTTCCAAAAAATTTATTCTTGAAGACCAAATAAAATACGTGGAGATAGTTAAAGTTAGGGCAGAAAGCAAACCTAAATTTTTGCCGCCGATATTTTTTCCAATTTGATAAATTAACAAAACCGAACCAAGACCGGCTAAGGCAAAAGGCAGCAATGCGATAAAGTCGCTAATGCCAAAAAAATTAAAAAACAAATGCTGAATTAAAAATATTAAATAAGGGTGGTCGTGAAAACTTAAGACGCCCCACCAAGGCACAAAGCCATACCATTGGATGGGCGTTGTCTGCAGCTGGGAAAGCAGCAGGTCAAGATAGCCAATCGCGCGCAAAGAATAATGGGCGCCGTCAGTTTGAATATCGGCGCGAGTTAACCGAAAGAAAATTAAAAAAACCGCTAATAAAATTATGGCGCAGAGATAGATATTTTGTTTTGATTTAAAAAAATTATTGATTTTTTCCATGATATAAATTTAACATAAAAAGGGGGAAATGGCAAATTATATTTTTAATTGACAAATTGTCCCGCTACGCGGGATCACCCGCAGGGTGATTAAATTGCTAAATTGTTGGACGGAGAGGACGAATAAATTGTTCTATTGTTAAATTGCTAAATTGTTGGACGGAGAGGACGAGTGGACGGATTGGCGGGCGCGTCAGAGTCCCCTTCGGGAGACTCTGACGGGGAGGAAAATTGTTGATAAAACGTTATATGTCGGATATGACGGGTAAGCCCTAAACTGGAGTCCGACTCCCAACCTTAGGAGAAGGACACCATGGCGTAACCCAACATACAAAACGCCAGCCATAGGTTT
>CAYHQU010000003.1:0-9295 GCA_964358955.1 uncultured Gammaproteobacteria bacterium
TAATAGATACTAATATTAATTATGGCGGATTTAATTTATCCAGAATTATCTTATATTATAACCGGCATCTGTTTTGACGCTCATAATGAATTGGGTCGCTACGCGCGTGAAAAACAATATGGAGATTATTTAGCATCTAAATTCAAAAGTATAAATTTTCCCTTTTTGCGAGAGATAGAAATTGCCAGTACAAATAATAGAATAGATTTTATTGTCGCCAACAAAATATTATTAGAATTAAAGAATAAGAGAATAATTACCAAAGAAGATTATTGTCAGGTTCAGCGCTATCTACAAGCTTGTGATATTAAGTTGGGTTTATTAATAAATTTTCGCACCCAATATTTAAAACCAATAAGAATTGTGAAAATTGAAACAGCCAACGCTAACAAGTTTAAATTTTAAATTACTTATTCGTATCTATTAGTATCATTAGTACCATTCGTATATTAGCATTATAATATTAGTATCATGCATAAAATAAAAACCGACCAATTTGAAGGCCCGCTTGATTTGTTGTTGCAACTCATTGAACAGCAGAAAATGGATATTTCTGAAATTTCGCTTTCAAAAGTGACCGAGCAATATTTAGAATGCCTGAAAGAGTCTGAAAATAAAATCAGCCTTGATGAACTCGCTGATTTTTTGGTAATCGCCGCCAAACTGCTCTTGCTTAAGTCGCGCACCCTGCTTCCATATCTCCAAGTTGACGAAGAAGATGATGCTTCGGAGCTGGAACAACAGTTAAAAATTTATAAACAATTTTACGACGCCTCAAAAATTATTCAGCAGCAAATTTCTGAAAAAAATTTTTGTTACAGCCGCCAAAATTTATTGGCAAAAAATACTATTGCTTTCTGCCCGCCTGCCAATTTATCCGTAAAAAAACTCGCGCTTGCCTTTGAACGTTTTCTTAGCAAAATTGCGCCCATAATAAAACTTCCGAAAAGTTTTATTAAAAAATCAATTAATATTTCTGAAAAAATTAAACAGCTCAAGGAAAAAATTTTAAGCCAAGCCAATTCTTCCTTTCATTCTTTGTTGAATAATTCTAAAGACCGCTCCGAGCTAATTGTTAGTTTTCTCGCCTTGCTTGAATTAGTTAAACAAAAAATTATTGCTGTTGAACAAAAAAATTTTTTTGACGATATTAAAATTAAAAGAATTGAAAAATAAAAAAAAGACCAAGCCGCGGTGTTACTCACCCAACTTGGTCTTAAGGCGGTTTACTATTGGCTGGTTCTGGTATTTGCTCCCAAGGCGGCTTTTTCTCTTTATGTCGGCCAATGTATTCAATTTGTCCCGATGACTGGTTGACAAAGATTTTGTAGAGAGAATAATTTTTTAAGGAGCCGTGAAAGCCATAGCAGCCGGGCAGCTCTTTGCCGTTAACTATTCTGACAGCGCCGATGGTCATTAGCAGTTTTGGGCTGGCAAATACTATGGAACCGCTCGCCTGCCTTATCAGTTCCTCTTTTATCAGCAAGCTAGCCGCGGCCAAATCTGTATATTCTGGCAAAAAGGTATTCGGGAAAAATCCCAACTCTTCAGCGACTCGCCGTTGCTGCTCATCCGGACCACAGATTATTTGGCAGCCCACCCCAAGTTTTAACAGAACCGATTTTAAAGCCGGTAGCTTTCTTAGCAGTCTTGGGCTTATCTGCCCGTTTTCCGCGCCGCTGCAGGTTACCAACCAGATAACCTTTTCCTCTTTTTTCTCCCCCCCTAGGTTAGAATTATGATTTTCCATTTCTCGTCTCCCTAGAAAGGGCTGATTGAAAAGACCAAAACCAAAGAACATATTGATTATCTTTTGCAGAATGTTTTCTGCAAAAGCGGTAGTATTGATAATTTGTTTCCTTTATTCTACGGTAAAAAATAAATTTTGTCAAGTTCTGGTGGTTTCTAGTGGTTGCCAAGATAGAATGTCACCTTTTATCATTCAGCTTTAATGTTCTTTTTATCCACTATAACCTAATCAAGAGTTTAGATGATCGTTAGATTTCTTGATTTAAAATTAATAAACTTATGTCTAATCTAAAATCAAAAATAGAAAGTCTGCTTTTAGTTTCTAATCAACCATTAATATTTAAGAGATTAGCTAAACTTTTAGCCGTCTCCGAACAAGAAATAAAATCCGCCGCTGATATTTTATCCAAAGATTATCAAAGCCGACAAGACTCCGGCGTAAAAATTCTAAAAGATATTAATCAAATTCAGTTCGTCACCGCTCCGGAAAATTCAAAAATAGTGGCTGATTTTATAAAAGACGAAACAACCGGCGAACTTACCCCGGCCTCGCTTGAAACTTTAACCATCATTGCCTACCGCGGCCCGATAACTAAAGCCGAGCTGGAACAAATCCGCGGCGTCAACTGCGCCGTAATTTTACGTAACCTAATTATGCGCGGCTTAATTGAAATGGCTGAAAATAAAAAAAAGATGGAAGTAAGCTACAACATTACCTTGGATTTTCTAAAATTTTTAGGCATAACGGACGCCAAGCAGCTACCGGAGTACGAAAAGCTGAATCGGTCGGAGAATTTGGAGGGGATTATAGAGCCAACGTCCTAACTGTCATCCCGACCCCGCAGCGCGGGGGAGGGATCCCATGGCTAACAAGTAGACAAAGTTATTACTGTAAGCCAGGGGATCCCTCGGCTCCGTCCCGCTGCGCGGGACTCCGCTCGGGATGACAGATAAAATGTATGTTTAACTTTCTGGCCCAATTTATTATTTTATCAATTTTAGCGACGACTGGATTTTTACCGACCGTGCCATCAGAAAGACCAGCAGATTTGGCCGGCCCGCAAAAAATAAATCCGGAAAATATCGGCGTTGAGCTGACTGCCAAAAGCGCTGTTGTTTTGGACGCAAAGTCCGGTAAAATTTTATTTTCCAAAAATGCCGGTGAAGCCCGGCCGATAGCCAGCATAACTAAACTAATGACTGCTTTAGTTTTTTTAGACCATAATCCCGGCTGGGAAAAAGTGGTTGCCATAACCGAAGACGACCAGCGGGTCGGCGGCATTATCTATCTTGCGCCCGGCGGCAAAGTAACTGTTAGAGATTTATTTAATCTAACTTTAATTTCTTCAACTAATGAAGCTGCCGTGGCGCTGGCAAAATCAACCGGTCTGGAATTGGTGGAGTTTGTAAATTTAATGAATGCCAAAGCCGCCGAACTTGGTCTGCAAAATACAAAATTTGTTGAACCGACCGGCCTTGAGCCCGGCAATGTGTCCACCGCCTATGAGTTAAGCCAGCTTGCCCGGGCCGCTTTTAGCCAGCCGGAAATTGTTGAGGCGACCGCCAAAAGCCGCTATAATTTTTCTTTAGCAAACTCCGGCCGAAAAATAATCGCCTATTCAACCGACGACCTGCTTGGCAGTTTTTTAAATGATGAAAATTTTGGCTACCGTCTGCTCGGCGCCAAAACCGGCTACCTGAACGAAGCCGGCTATTGCCTGACCTCGCAGATTATAAAAGGTGAAAATCCAATAATCATTACTTTGCTCGGCAGTCAAACCGAAAAAGATCGCTGGCAGGAAGCCAAGGGCTTAGCCGAGTGGACGTATGAAAATTACGAGTGGCCGCAGTAAATAGGGGAGACGCGATAAAGCAAAAAAAATTTTAAACATTATTTACCACCGTTTTACGTAAAACGGTGGTAAGCCGCAAGAAAATAATTTGTAAATTTACTCGTCGTACGACATCTAAATTTACATGTGTATTTTTTAAAATTTGACAAAAATTATTCAATATGATAAATATATATAACCGCTCATTAAAACAACAATTTAAGCAGAAGGCGGTCTTCTGCTAAAAGTCCAAAACGGCGAAAAACCTCTGGAAGGAGAAAACGCCATGGACAAGCAAACCGGAAAGCTAATCGCCCGAATCGCTGAGAATCTGCCAAACATCAACGCTGATTTGATGCAGGAATGGATTGATGATCCTGTTGGATTAAAGAAAGCCCTTTTCTGGGCATTGATTAAGCGTTCAATATGGACAACTATCAGGGCCGGAGTAGGGCATTGGACAGCTAGTGGTTTCCGTGACGCTTTGGCTAGCAGAGAACGTAAGATTTGGGGCCCGGCCGATCAAATGCTCGAACAGCTTAAAATAACAAACGCTACGGGAACAGACGTAGATTTGTTTGTAGTCTCGGGCGTTGAGCTTGGTTGCAAAGGCAGAAATGTTACTCATCGGGAAGTTTACGATCGAGCCCAGGAAATTGGTCTAGCCTTATGCCGCCCGGAAGTCTGCCTTTGTTTACTCTTGCAAGCCGATGATAATATTCTGGTCATGGGTACTTGGTGTTTAGTTGGCATGGAACCTATCCAGTATGAAAATGATCATATTGGAATATTTATGATTGACCGCGAACATCGGGGAGTTCAATCGCAAAATCCCGCGAGATTGGGTCTGGGCGCTCTCTGCGATAACAATTTCCGTATGATGCCCGTAGAATATCAATGGATCTTCGTCCTCCCGCGCCCAAGCGCCAGCGCCTAGCTGTGGCGTAAAGCTGTCAGGCCACCTGCTAATCCCCCCTAATTTCTGCACCTTGTAAAAAACAGCTTCTCAACCCTTGCCTCTCTTTGAAGCAAGGGTTTTTTTATTTTCTAAATTTTGCTATAATTACTAGCGAGGGATAAATGATTCCGCCGACGCGGGATCATTTAGACCGAGCGACGTAATTTTCCCCCTACGAGGGACCACCTGCAGGGTGACAAGCTCCGCTTATAATATATCTATTGGGAAATTCCAAATAACAAATAACAAATCATCCGTCTTCGCCCGATCCCGCGTAGCGGGACAAATAAATTTAAATAACCAAAATAACTGCGAAGCAGTCACCTTGAGCGGCGCCGAAGGGCATCCTGATATTTCAGGGGATCCCTCAACTCGCTTCGCTCGTTCGGGATGACAATGAATTGTCAATTTTGGTCTTTTGATATTATTTATAATTTTAGTGCTTGTAATTTGTGATTTTAATTTTTATGTTTGACTACATTTCTTGGTTTGCAGGTCTCCCGCCCGAGCTGGCCACGATGCTAATCGCCGCCCTCCCGCTTGCCGAACTCCGCGGCGCCCTGCCAGTTGCTTTAAGCGTTTATCATCTCTCTTGGTGGTCGGCTTATTTTTGGTCAGTGCTTGGCAACATTCTCCCGGTGATTTTTATTCTTTGGCTTTTAGAACCGGTGTCAAAATATTTAATTCAACATTCAAAACTCGCCGCCAAATTTTTTGACCTCCTTTTTGCGCGAACTAAAAATAAATTTGCCGATAAATATAAAAAATACGGCGAACTGGCCTTAGTGATTTTTGTCGCCATTCCCCTGCCAATGACTGGCGCCTGGACCGGCGCGATCGCCGCTTTCCTCTTTGGCATCCCTTATAAAAAATCACTGTCATCAATAACACTGGGCGTGCTAATTGCCGGGCTTATCGTGACTGCTTTATACCAAGGCGTATTTTGGGGGGTTAAGGTATTTTAATTTTTGCGTTGTTGTCGGTCAGACCCCGAGCCTGACAGGACTTGGCAGGCAAGGTGCCTGCCCGCAAAAAAATTCGTATATTCGTACATAATTCGTAATTCGTAGATATATGAAATCAATCCTCATCGCCAACTGGAAAATGTATCTAAATTTAACTCAAAGCGTTGAACTTGCCAAAGAGTTGAAAAAGAAAAATTTGCCCCCGGACAAAGAGATTGTTTTGTGCCCGACATTTTTGGCGATTCCGGCCGTCTCCGAAGTTTTAAAAAACAGCTCGCTTTCCTTAGGCGCTCAAAATGTTTTTTGGGAAGAGCACGGTCCCTATACCGGCGAAGTTTCCGCCGCGACTCTAAAACATCTCGGCTGCCAATATGTAATCGTCGGCCATTCCGAACGCCGGCAGTATTTAACCGAAAACAATGAAATGGTTCATAAAAAAGTTAAAGCCGCCATTGCCGCCGGCCTAACGCCGATTGTTTGTGTGGGCGAAACCGAAAGCGAACGCGACGAGGGCCGAAAAGATTATGTTTTAATCAGCCAAATTTCCGAAATTTTAAACGGTGTCGCCTTAAATGCAAACCAGCGGCTCGTCATCGCCTATGAACCGGTCTGGGCAATTTCTGCTGGCGGCGGCATCGCCGCCGACCCAAGCGAAGTCCAATACGCCAACGATGTTATCTGGCACGCGCTGTTTGATTTTTTTGAACGCGACATTGTTAAAAATAATATCAGCATCATCTACGGCGGCAGTGTTAAGCCCGAAAATGTCGCCAGCTACTCCGGTCTGCCAAACGTCCAAGGCCTGCTCGTCGGCAGCGCGAGTCTGGAAGCTGATAAATTTTTTGATGTAGTGGCAAAAGCTTAACTAAAAAATCATCCGTCATCAACAATTTAACAATTGAACAACCTCTAATACTCATCGTTTGTTTTAATGTTTTATTGTTTTAATGTTTTAATGAATCTATGCTCGTCCATATTAACGACATTGTTTCTAAAGCTTATCGCGATGGCTACGCCATTGGCGCTTTTAATACTTCTAATTTGGAAATTTCTCTCGGCATCATTCAAGCCGCCGTCGCGCTGCATTCGCCCGTGATTGTCCAAGTGTCCGAAACTTCAATTAAATACGCCGGCATAAAACCGATAACTCATATTGTGCAGACCATCGCCAAAAACGAAGCCGTCAACGTGCCCGTTGCCCTCCATCTTGACCACGGCAAAAGTTTTCGTTCGGTTGCCGAATGTATCCATGCCGGCTTTTCCTCAATTATGATTGACCAATCCGACCTCCCTTTTGACGAAAACGTCGCCCTAACAAGACAAGCCGTGGATTACGCCCATAAGCGCGGCGTCTGGGCCCAAGGCGAACTCGGCCAGCTTAAAGGCAAGGAAGATTTTGTTGATGTGGTCGACGATCAAGCGTTAATGACCGACCCCGGTGACGCCAAAAATTTCGTTATGCAGACCAAAGTTGATTCATTGGCGATTGCTATCGGAAACATTCATGGTATTATTAAGATGCGCCAAAAAATAAAACCTAAATTAGATATTGATCGCCTAAAAGCTATTTCTGATTTAGTTAAAATTCCTTTGGTTTTGCACGGCGCTTCCGGCCTTGATCAAAATCAAATCCAGCAAGCCGTCCAAAATGGCATTGCAATTATTAATATTGATACCGAAATCCGGCTCGCTTTTACCGAGACCTTACGCGATATTTTAGAAAGAGACCAAAAATTATACGACCCGCGCGAAGTGCTAGGCCCAAGCATTAAAGCCGTGCAAGCGCTCGTTGAAAAAAAAATAAAAATGTTTGGCAGCGCTAACCGCGCCTAATTATCAAAGTCAGTTCAAAATAATCCAATGGTTTGATGAAAATTTTTTAGAGGGACTGTGGCAAATATTACCCCGCTTATTGGGGGACAAGACTGGTTTCTGTTTGACAGACAGATAAGACGGGGGGCGGAGACGGTTTCCTCGCAGGAGTCGGGCGCCCAAGCGTAGGAGTACCACACCACACGACACCCCACCGTTATCGTTTAGCGGCAGTCGCCGCCCGTTTCGTTACTTGTTTATAGTTTATCGGCTCTACGAATGACGATAAACGAAAACCGAAACGGGCCGCGATAAACGATAAACTATCCCCGATAAACTCGATGGAATTTAGTGAGATAAAAAAATAGCCACCCAACATTATTAATGCCAAAAATTAAAAAACTCCCAATTACCAAATTACTAATTACCAATTACCAAAATGTTGTTATATATTATCCCGACAATTATTATCGCCATCTCGCTCATATTTATTATTTTTATAATTTTGAAAAATTTATCCCGTTTGCGGGTCATGGATACTTCTACAATTCCCGAAGCCAAAGAATCAAAAACCAGGCGCCGGATTATTGAAGACCGTCTTGCCCGAAAATCCGCTGTTCTAAAAAATAAAGCCGCCGCCGTAATTAATCCGTTGAAAAATGTTTTATCCGACAAAGCAAAATCTTTTTATAAAAAAATTAATACTTTAGAAAAAGAATTTCGCGAAGCATCCGTTCCCAAGCCGTCAAAAATAAAATCATTGCTTGCCGATGGAAATAATTATTTGCAGCTGGAAGATTTTGTTAAAGCCGAAGATTGCTTTATTGAAGTCATTGAACTTAACAATAAAGAAGTTGACGCCTATCTTGGTTTGGGCGAACTTTATTTAGCGCAAAAAGATTTTCAAAAAGCCAAAGAATCCTTCGCTTACGCTTTAAAAATATTAACCAAAAAATCAGCTAAATCTTCATCGGAAGTTGGCGATAGTCTAATCGGTGATGTTCTTGTTAAGCTGGGCCTGGTAAATCAACAGCTTGGCGATTTTACCGCCGCTTTTGATAAATTTAGACGCGCCGTTGACCTCGCGCCCAACAACCCCAAATACCTTGACTTATTGCTGAAAAATAGTATAATATTAAAAGACAAAAATACCGCCAGAGATATTTTGGCGGCTTTAAAAAAAGCCGATCCGGATAACCAGAAGTTGCCGGAGTTGGAGGAAGAGGTTAATGAGATTTAGTTGTTGAGGTGGAAATGTTAAGGAGGATAAAGTGGCCTTTATAACTATTATAATGCCGTCTTAGCTCAGTTGGTAGAGCAACTCCATGGTAAGGAGTAGGTCCGCGGTTCAAGTCCGCGAGACGGCTTATGGGTCGGTGGCAGAGCGGTCAAATGCACTTGACTGTAAATCAAGCGCCCTCCGGGCTACGGGGGTTTTGCGCCAAAGGCGCGCTCGCCTCTGGCGAGGAATCCCCTCTATTCATCTGTATTACGTTTATGTTTTAAAAAGCATTAAATACCTTAATAGATATGTTGGAAGCGCAGAAGATATTGGTAGATGAAATTTTAAAAAACAAAAAATAGTATGGGTCGGTACTCAAGCGGTCAACGAGGGCAGACTGTAAATCTGCTGGCCTTCGGCCTACGGGGGTTCTGCGCCAAAGGCGCACTCGCCTCTGGCGAGGAATCCCCTCTATTCATATGTATTACGTTTATGTTTTAAAAAGCATTAAATACCTTAATCGATATATTGGAAGCGCGGAAGATATTGGTAAAAGATTAGAAGAACATAATCGTGGTAGATGTAGATATACTAAAGGTAGAAGACCGTGGGAGTTAGTTTATAAAGAGGAATTTAAAACTAGAGTTGAAGTAATGAAAAGAGAGAAGTTTTTAAAATCAGGGCAAGGTAGAAAATTTTTTGGATGAAATTTTAAAAAACAAAAAATAGTATGGGTCGGTACTCAAGCGGTCAACGA
>CAYHQU010000003.1:9395-19519 GCA_964358955.1 uncultured Gammaproteobacteria bacterium
GGGCAGACTGTAAATCTGCTGGCCTTCGGCCTACGGGGGTTCGAATCCCTCCCGGCCCATTCGCCAGCGTAGCTCAGTTGGTAGAGCAGTAGTTTTGTAAACTATTGGTCGTGGGTTCAAGTCCCTCCGCTGGCTCCACATACAATTTAACAATTTAACAATTTATTTCTATGTCTCAAGAAAACTTAATCAAATTAGAATGCGCGGAATGCAAGCGAATTAATTATTATTCTACCAAAAATAAGAAGAAAATTAAAAATCGCCTTGAACTTAAAAAATTCTGTCGTCATTGCAAAAAACATACTCCGCATAAAGAAACAAAATAATTTTTTGTGTCCCTCTCCCTTGGCGGGAGAGAATTTGGGTGCGAGTGATTCATAATCCAGGCCCTTAACCTACGCGTGAATAAGTCAGTAATAGCCAATTAGGGGGTTCGTATAGTGGTAGTACGGCGCTCTCCAAAAGCGCATGCGCGGGTTCGATTCCTGCACCCCCTGCCATACATTTGGGCGAACGACTTGGTCTGCGCTGTCGCTCGCGAAAGGCACGGCTTATGCGCGCTTTTTTAAAAATTATGTCCCGCCGACTAATTTCCGCTTTAAAAAAATTTATTTTATTTTCCGCGATTTTTCATCTCGTTGTTTTATTTATTTATTCCGTCTCCAAATTTTCTATAACCCCCTTAAATTATTTTAATATTTTAGATTTAGATTTATTTTTTCCCAGCATCATTTCCGGCCCCGCCAGCCAAATTTTTTCTTTAGCCGCGATGGTAATAATTTTTTCAATCATTTATTTTTATTGCGCGAAAAAAGATTAAGATTAAAATTGTAATTTTATAAAAAACTAAACAGCCGTGCCTAAAAAACATGGTTTTTTATTTTGGTTCGTGCCTGTAATTTAGACCGTTGGTCTGTTGACCAATAGCAGTTTCGTGCCTGCCCCGTAGCAATCTTTGTTTTATTGCCGGGGTAATCTCGTTACGGGTCTGTTGACGAATATGCTTTCGTCACGTCCCGCAGCTGCGGGATCAGATTTTGAGGTAATTTTTTATAATCCCGCCGCCGCGGGATGAGGCCTATTTGCTAAAATAAGCCGATAAAATTGCTACAAAAAATAACCGAACATATGAAAATTGCAGTAGAAATGATATTCGTCAACAGACCCGTTATAAGCCGCCTTGAAAAAGTGTGAAATTAGAGGAGTATGGGGCGGCTTAAGTTTTCGGCCCGCGGCTGCCTGCCCGCCTCGGGAGGGATCCGCCTTTGGCGGAAACAATAGAACAATCGAACAATGAAACAATGGAGCAATCCGTAGCATTCGTATATTAGCATCGCACTTCGTCAGTCAACAATTTAACAATAGAACAATAGAACAATCTTTGTTTTAATGTTCTCGTGTTTTAATGTTTTAATGATAACCTAGTCCTATTGACAAAACCGATTTATTGCGAGAAGATTAAATAACCTTAATAAACAAGGAGGCTGTAAAAATCTATTTAGAGCCTTTTTTATTTGCAATAGTACCATATTTTGTCTAAATTTAGACAAAAAACTAAAAAATCATTGACAAAAATTTTTATTTATGTTATGATTGTAGGTTACAAAATTTTATTACTTATACATAACTATTAAATTAAATCGTAAAAATTATGATTAATCACGACCCATTTTTAAAACCAGAAAGTAAAACCAAAAAAATCATCACTAATTTAATGCGTAAATCAACTCCATTTTTTATTTTGGCGTTGATTTTTAATTTTGGTTTTTTTCAGCCAGTATTTGGCAACTTTGTCTACGTGCACATTACCAAATATTCAGTGCCGGCAACTGTGAATGTGAACGATGAATTTGAATATTCCACCAACTATTCAGTCAAAGCGATTGGTATGACTGCTCACAATATTACAATTACCGATCCGTTGCCAGCCGGCGTGACTTTTGTCTCGGCCAATTTAGGCGGCACTGAAAGTAATGGCGTGGTGACTTGGAATTTAGGCGACTTTACTTCTACCCCTGAACAAGAATTTTTTCAGGGCTACGCGATTGTCAGAGTTAAAGTCAACGCGGATTTTACTGGCACGAGCCTAGAAAATACTTCAACCATTGATGCTGACGAAGTTGATCCCAAAACTTCAACCGTCACCACGATTGTCAACCAACCAGCGCCGGCCAGTTGCCAGCTGGAATTAAATAAAGCGGTTGATAAATCGGCTGCTAATGTTAATGACACCTTAACTTATACCTTATCTTATAAAAATACCGGCACCGGTCTCTGCACTGGCACGGGTGTAAAAATTCAAGATGTTTTAGATTCTAATTTAACTTATGCTGATTATCACGCTGAATCGGTTACCGGCGATACCGACGACCAAGGTTTAAGTTTTGGCTGGGGCGTAATTGACGGCTATAATTCAACAGACAAAATTTTAACTTGGAACGCCCATAAAATCTCGCCGAACGAAGCGGGTGAAATTACTTATCGGGCCACTGTTAACCAGCCATTAGGTTCATGTGAAAATTTTGCAATCACTAATATTTTTAAAATCATCAGTAATGAATCAGGCGAACAAGAAAGTAATCAAGTCTCAACTCAAGTCACTCAATCATGTCCGATTTGCGGCGATAGTAAAATTGATGCCGGTGAAACTTGCGATTTAGGCGCCCAAAATAATGGCGTTGCCTGTACGCCGGCTTATGGTCAGAGTTGTACTTATTGTACTGCCCAATGCGCCGAAGCAACTTTAACCGGTCCTTACTGCGGCGACCAAGCTAAAAATGGTCCCGAACAGTGTGAAATCAATTCTGACTGCGACGACCAGAATGCCAATACGGTTGATTCCTGCAATTCGTGCGCTTGCTCCAATGTGCCCCAGGATTCCTGCGGCAACGGCGTTAAAGAAGGCGCTGAACAGTGCGACGGCACCCAGGGCGTCGGCGTCCATCAGCGCTGCGACAGCTGTGTTTTAGTGAATTTAACTTACTGCGGCGACGGCGCCGTCCAAAATCCCAATGACGAACAAATCGCCGAGCAGTGCGACAACAACGGCGAGAACGGCGTGCAATGTTCTGCCGATACGCTTGGCTGTTCCGCCGGTGTTCAGTATCTGCGCGGCGATGCAAATTTAGACGGCGCGGTTGATATTGGCGATAGTGTTGTAATTTTAGCTTATGTCAATGTTGGCGGACCGCTTAGTTGTAAAGATGCGGCTGATGCCAACGATGACGGTCTGATTTCTGCCGCAGATGCCGATTATCTTAACGCCTTTTTTATCGGTGGATCAGCGCCAGCCGCTCCCTTTATAACCGCCGGCGTTGACGCCACCCCGGACTATAATGGCAGTTGTTCTTACTGTTCAACTGCATGTGAGTTAATTCCGGTTGCTGGCCCTCGCTGCGGCGATGGCGTTAAAAACGGCACCGAGCAGTGCGATGGTTCTGATGGTGTTGGTTCAAATCAACGCTGCAACTCAAGCTGTGTTTTGGAAAATATTCCCGAGCCGCCTTGCACTAACTGTGGCGGCGGTGGCGGAGGCGGCGGCGGTGGCGGCGGTGGCGCTCCGATTTTCAACCCCCGCTTGTTAATGTCCAAGCAAGCTGACAAAGTTTTTGTCTACGCTGGCGAGAAAGTTGTCTATACTCTAAAAATTACCAACATTGGCAACAAAATCGGCGAAAATCTAACTGTAACCGACAGTCTGCCTTCCGGCTTTACCTATGCGACCACCTCGCAAACTATTGTTGTCTTTGACCTTGGCGATATTGGAATTTATGAGACAAAAACCTTAAGCTATGCTGTAAAAGTCAGTGCGAACAATATCCCGGCTTTCTATGAAAATAATGCCCTGGCTAAAGTTACTAACGGCGGCTATCCGAACAACGAAGCGTTCGCCAGCGTTAAAGTTGAAGTGCGCCGACCGGGAATAATTATTGGCATGCCGAAGCTAACTTTGACAAAAAGTCACGAAATGCTTTTTGCCAATCCCGGCGATGAAGTTACTTACGTGATTACCATTGCCAATTCTGGCGATCAGAACGCGACTGATGTTGTTGTTAAAGACATTTTGCCGCCGACTTTAATTGCGGTTGATAATGTTAACGAATGGACATTTGCCGAAATCAAACCCGGCGAAATTAAACGGATTGAAACTAAACTTAAAGTTGGCCTTGACGCGGTTGTCGGCCTGCATGTCAATACCGCTGTCTTGACCGCCGCCAACCATGAACATCTTGAGGCCATTGACACGCTGGATGTTCGCATTGGAAAAATTTTCGGCGACGAGCTGCCCGACACCGGTTCTGGTTTACAGCTGATAATTTATTTTATCGCCAACGCAATCTCAATTATTTCTGGCTTGTATATTTATGTTTCTTCTAAGCGACAATTCTCTGCGGCCTAACGACGATCCGTTCGTCCGGCCTAAACGCGTCAATAAATTGCGCGCCCTATCGCTGGTGTTTATCTGCTTGGGTTTGGTTATGGTTATCTATCCGGTCATGGGACAAATCAATTATTATTTTTTTCCCAATTCTGATAAAACAATCCTTATCCCAGCCAATATCAATCTCACGTCGTCAAATTTAATTTGGCCCCTAAACCAGCTTGAGCCAAAGACCGATGTCAGCGCTACTGAAGAAAAACCAATCACCGCTCCTGCGCCCGCGCCGGCCAAAAACGTTGAAGTGCTGGCGCCTGCCGCCGCCAAACCAACGGCCGTCCCCAAAGTTGGAAATACGCCAAAAATCAATACCCTTATCATTCCCAAAATTGGCGTCAATATCAATATTGTTGAAGGCCAAACGGTTAAAGCTTTATACAAAGGCGCCTGGCGCATTCCCGGCACTTCAACTCCAAACCAAGGCGGCAACACCGTAATTTCCGCCCATCGCTATCTTTACCGCCCGCCAAGCTCGCGCACTTTTTATCTGCTTGATAAACTAGTAGTTGGCGACGCGGTAAAAGTTATTTGGGAGGGTGTGGAATATAATTATCAAGTGCGCGAGGTAAAAATCGTTGAACCCTCGCAAGTTGAAATTCTCAACAACACCAAAAGCCCGATCCTAACTTTATTTACCTGCACCCCGCTTTTTACTTCTGAAAAACGGCTCGTTGTCATTGCTGATTTAGTATTGTAAACAAGCGTTGGTAAAGAAAGACCAGTTTATGATATAATAAAAGCAAGTTGTGGACAACTTTTATATTAATTTATATTTATGTTTAAATTAATAAAAACTTTAATTAAAAAGGAAAAAATCAATCAAGAGGCCTTTTGTGCTTATTTGGATCGATTGCCTGATAATATAAATGTGTCTTGGTTTAGAGACGGAAAATATATAGTTGGCAAGGTTATTGCTGGTGATAAAAAATTTACAACGCAGGGATTATCTGCCAATGATTTTATAGAAATGGTTAATGATTCTGTATTTACTGTTTATGATATTCCAAAAGAATATTTTGGTATTATTTCAGTTAATAAAATATATCTGCCAAACAAAGAACAACGCGCTAAACTTGACAATAAAAATATTAATTATGCATCATTTGGCTCCGAGAAATTAGTGCCATGTAAAGCCTAATAATAAATCAATATGGGAGAATACGCCGACATCAGAAGTAAAAAGTTTATCCGTTTTCTCAATTGGTTATCAAAAAATAAAGACATTGAAATACAAAAAGGCAGCAGGCATAATTATAAAGTTTCATGTATCCATAATGGGTCTGTTGACGAATATGCTTTCGTCACGAAATTTTCAGATTTTGAGGTAATTTTTTATAAAATTTTTGAGGCCTATTTGCTAAAATAAGCCGATAAAATTTTAGAAAAAATTAACCGAAAGATGAAAATTGCAGTAGAAATGATATTCGTCAACAGACCCATAATGGGCAATCATATCCAATTCCATCAAGTCACAAATATATCAATAAGCATATAGTTAAAGAATTTATGGAAAAATTAGTAGCCTGGGAAGTATGTACAAAAGAGGAATTTGACGAAAAGATAAAATAATTAAATGATATAAAATAAACTTCTTGCAATGGGAAGTTTATTTTATTTGCATTTTTTTTAAAAAAGATTTATCATAAAGTCATGTGTTTTTTGTTCTTTTTTTGAAACCAGGGAGGAGGAAAAATGAAGAAGCTGCAAAAACCAAGAAGCGTGGCTGATTGTCTTTCTGAAACCGAAATTCGCGATCTGTTAGACGGCAGACTGGATCCTGGAGTGGCAGAAATTTTTTACGACCATCTGACAATGTGCTCAATCTGCGCCAACAAGCGCGAAGAACTTCCGGGCGAAGACCCGCTGACCAACGAGATGGGTTTAGGCATTCTTTCAGAAGCTGAAGACGGTTTTTTCGGCTGTTAGTGCGGGTGCCTGCCCTTCCAGGCGGAAAGGAGGTGCTGTCACGGTGTCTGCGCGTCTGGATGTCTTGATCGCGGCTTTGGGTCATGAGCGCAAAGGGGTAGGGAATGTCTGATCGTTTTGGAAATCCGGAATGCGCGCGGAAGAAATGGCTGCATCGTCTGCAAAAGCAGTCGCGGTGCGTTGCTGGTGAGCATGTCGTTGTCACCGTTGTTAAATGCAACGCCCATGGTAAAACGCCAATTGTCGGCTGTTTTTGCAAGTCCGAACTGTGTTGTATGCCGCCAAGTTGCCTACTGCTAAAAATTCATCTGCCAGAGCGCGGAATCAACCCTTCATTAATTTCCATCCCCTGGGAAAAAATCCATCGCGTTAAAATCAGCTAACGCAAACTCACAGGCGCGGCTGCTACGTCCAGTAGCCCGCCTTTTTATTTTTTCTCCCGCTAAGCGGGAGAAAAAATAACCCCGCACCAAGCCATTTGATTAATTTAGATTTTTGAAAACGTAAGCGGCTCTGCGTTACCGCGCCTCGCGCTAAAATTTCAGCCCAATGATTGTCGGGCTTTGGTGCTGGGGTAACTCCACCCTTCGCCCCCGCAGCCAGCCCCCGCCGCCGAAGATTTTTCCATCTAACCACTATATTACGGCCGTTATATTGTGGTTAGATGGTTTTTTTATTAAAAAATTCTAATACCCCTATCAACTATTCAAATTCCAGCCAACCACTATACCGCGGTCGCTGGATAGTGGTTAGAAAAAAAGCGCGTGTTAATTTAAACACATGCAACTATCAATAAAAAATGTTATAATATAATCATGGTAAAAGTAAAAACTCCCAAAATTATAATCAAGTCGCGTCAGTCTCGCCTGCGCCATTACAAAGCCATGAAATTTCCCCGCGGCTTTCTTTGGGGCACGGCGACTTCCGCCCACCAAATTGAAGGTCAAAATTTTCATAATGATTGGTGGCAATGGGAAAAAAAGTCAAAAGCCCGCCTTGACTCCGGGCAAGCCTGCAATAGTTACAACCTCTGCAAAGAAGACATTGCTTTAATGAAAAAATTAAATCAAAATGCCTATCGCTTCTCCATTGAATGGAGCCGCCTTGAACCAAAACCCGGCCAGTTTGACTACAACGCCGTAAAGCATTACCGCGAGCTGCTCATTGAACTTAAAAAAAATGACATCGCGCCAGTCGTTACTTTACATCACTTCACCAATCCCGACTGGCTGGCAAAACTCGGCGGCTGGACGCAAAAATCCGCTATTTTTTATTTTTGCCGTTATGTCTCTTTTATTACCGAAGAGCTGGGAAATCTCGCCAGCATTTGGGTTACCATCAACGAACCTCTGGTCTACGTCACCCAATCATATCTTAACGGCGTCTGGCCGCCCGGCAAAACTAATTACTGGCTGGCTTTTAAGGCCTACAAAAATTTAGCCGCCGCCCACCGCCGCGCCTACAAAATTATTCATCATTGCTACCGCCGCCAAAGCTGGCATGAGCCGCAAGTCGGCGTCGCCAATAATTGCGTCTCGCTTTATTCTTATAAAATTCATTCATTATCCAGCTGGTTTTTTATTTTAATTTCCGATTTTGTCTGGAATCATTCTTTTTTTAAGATTTCCGGCCTGCGCCACCATGATTTTATCGGCGTCAATTATTATTTTCACTACCGTCTTAAAGATTTTCATTTTAGGACCTTTAGATTTTTTACCGAGGCATACAACGAACACCGCGACATGTCGCAGGTCGGCTGGGAAATTTATCCGCAGGGAATGTTTGATGTCTTAATTGACATGAGAAAATATAAACGGCCGATCTACATTATTGAAAACGGCGTTGCCACCAACGACGAATACAAGCGTTCCCGCTATTTAGTCGCCTTTATTAAAGAAATCTATCACGCGATTTTATCCGGCGTAAAAATCAAGGGCTATTTTTATTGGTCGCTTTTAGATAATTTTGAGTGGGAGAAGGGTTTTGCGCCGCGCTTTGGGCTAGTCAAAGTGAATTTTAAAAAATTTAGCCGCAGTATTAAATCTTCCGGCCGTCTCTATGCCGACATCGCCAAAAATAATTGTCTCTCTGCCAAAGAACTTAAATATCTTGGGTATCAGAAGAAATGAAAATATTAATTCACCTAATTCACCAAATTTTTAATTCACCATCATAAAATTTCAAATTTACCTAATCATATAATTCACCTAATAAAATTCAAAAATTTCAAAATGTCAAATAAAAAGTCAAATTTCAAATCTAAAATAATTATGAATTATACATTTGATTTTTTGAATTTTATTTGGAATTTAGGCATTTAACCTTTTCCGCCAGAGGCGGATCTGCCTCTGGCATGATATTAGGTGAATTAGAAATTAGGTAATTAGGTGAATTATTTATGGTGAATTTAAAATTATATAATAAATTTAGTGAATTTGATAATTAGGTGAATTATTGTTTGTTTATGACAAAATCAACCGCCTTTAAACTCGGATTATCAATCTGTTTTTTATTAACCGTTGCCTTTGCCATCATTGTTTATTACACTAAAGATTTTTCGGCTGGCAAAAATCCGACCTTCGGCGTGACTTTCAGTAATCTCTATGCTCAAGAGCTGGGACTTGACTGGCAAAAAACCTATCTCGCGATTTTAGATGAGCTGCAGGTAAAAAATTTGCGGCTTGTCGCTTATTGGTCGGAAGTTGAACCAAGGCAGGGTGAGTATGATTTTTCGGCGCTGGACTGGCAAATTGAGCAGGCGGCCAAGCGCGGCGTGAAAATAATTTTAGCCATCGGCCAGCGTGTCCCGCGCTGGCCCGAATGTCATTTTCCAGCGTGGGTTAGTGATTTATCCGAATCAGAACGCCAACAACAGCTGCTTGAGTTGCTTAAAACCGAAGTGAATCATTTTAAAGGCCAGCCAACAATCGTGGCTTGGCAAGTGGAAAACGAACCCCTGCTGACTTTGTTTAGCGCCTGCCCGAAATCAAGTTTAAATTTTTTGCAACTGGAAGCGCAAGCAGTGCGCGAGCTTGATACCCGCCCGATTATAATTTCTGACAGCGGGGAGCTTTCCGGCTGGCTGCGCGTCCCGCAGGCCGCCGATATTTTAGGCATTACGACCTACCGCGTCGTCTGGCATAAAAATTTGGGCTATGTCAACTATGATTTCTTTTATCCAGCCGGTTATTATTATTACAAAGCAAAATTTATCAAGTGGTTTTTCGGCCTTGACGATGTTATTGTGACTGAATTTCAAGCCGAGCCCTGGGGTATTCAAAATAAAAGTCTGCCGGAAATTGAGCTATCTGAACAATTTAAAAGTGTAAATCCTGATAATTTCCCCAAGTTCATCGCCTTTGCCCAAAAAACCGGTTTTGACAAAATTTATCTTTGGGGTGTAGAATGGTGGTATTGGCTCAAAGAGCAGGGGAATGATTCAATTTGGAACCAGGCCAAAGAGCTGTTCAAATAATTTTCCCTCTCCATTCCCCTTGCGGGGAAGGAGAGGGTTAGGGAGAGGATATGGACATCACATTATGAAACCGCACCAGTCCGTAGGAAAAATTGCGGCCTGGCGCAGTTTCGCAGCAAGGGAAATTTGAGCCGTAGTCCCGCTTAGCGGGAAGAAAATTTACCGAAGCGAGAAACCAGCCAGACGCAATTTTAACAAGTTATAGGGTGCGGAGTCATAATGCGATGTCCATAGGGTGATAAATAAACTTCCCTATTTGCATAAACTTGCGTCTGGTGCTATAAT
>CAYHQU010000004.1:0-12357 GCA_964358955.1 uncultured Gammaproteobacteria bacterium
CCAAGCACCCGGCAATTAGTCCAACCAACGCGACAATTATTCCTCTGTTTGATTTTGCATACTGCGCCGCCACTTCCCGTTGGCTTGGCTCCTGCACCAATCCTTTTGGCCAGCCGACCACAATTGTCAGCCCTTCTTCCGGCGCAAGCGCATGCGTTGTCTCAAAATAAATTTCATTGCTGCTTAAAATCTGGCTTAAAAAATTTTTTGCTTTTGAACCCGTCGGTCCGGTATAACCGTCAACTCTAATCTCACTCGCTGAAATCCCCACTGGTAAAAAAACCGCCGCGCTCGCTTTCTCAATTCTAAAAACCCACCCATTCCCCGTCACATTCCAATAAAGCTCGTCGTGGTCCGAAAAAAATCCGAGCTGATATTTTGTCTGATATTTAATTTCATAAACATGAATTCCCGGCACCACAAAACTATTCGGATCCCCAATTTTTATTCGCTTGCCATTCTGCCAATCTGAAACAGCATATTGTACTGCTCCACCATCCAATTTTACCTCCAAAACTTCAAACGCAACATTAAAATTCATGCCCTTATCGTCTTTGTACTTCGTTGGAAAATCCCGATAAATCCCGTGCTTAATTTCTAAATTTTCAACGTTCACGGTAATTTTTTCCGTCACCGTCATTGATGAATCTTCATGCACCGTAATCTGGCTGTCAAAACTTTGAATATATTCAGCGGCCAAAACAAAATTAGGCAGTAACATTAACGCCAAAATGATAAAAAATAAAACCTTTTTCATATATTTATATTATACCAGATAATAAATATTTTTAAAGGTTATCAATCGAACAATTGAACGATGAAACAATGTGCTAATGTGTTTTTGCCTGCCCCGTATGAACTTGTTCTGGTGCGGGGTGTTTTCCGTGCTTTTGTGTTTTCCACACCTTCCCATCTTACCACCCTACCAACTATTTATGTGTTTTCTGTGTTTTTTGTGTTTTTGTGTTTTCCGTGCTATAATAAAATCAAGCAACAAGGCACATTCGTATCCCCACGCCCCCGCGTCATCATTGGTTCCTTTCCCCAAGGAACATCTCCTGAAAAAAGGAGAAATGGGAAAGATGGCGCGGGGCTCTCTGAAAAAATCGCCCTACTGCTGGAAAAAACCCTTGCGACTTGTCATCCAGCAGCAGGGCTTTTCTTTTTGGAATAATTGAGATACAATTAATAACAGAACGAACGTCTATTAATATTTAGACGCAATCCTATTTTTTATCAGTAGAAGCAGATTTACGCGGATAGTGACGCGGATTTACACAGATACCTCTCTAAGTATATTTCAGCGTTTTTCTGCGTTACTATCGGCGTTATTCTGCTTCTATACTTTATTAAATTCATATGACTCTCAAACCCATCATCGGCCTGGAAATCCACGTCCAACTCAAAACCCGTTCCAAGATGTTTTGTCGTTGCGACAATACCGGCGAAGACAAACCCGCCAACACGACTGTCTGTCCCATCTGCATGGGCCATCCCGGCGTCCTTCCCGTTACCAACCGCCAAGCAATTGAATGGTCGGTCAAAACTGCGCTGGCTTTAAGCTGTAAAATTCCCGCTACCTCAAAATTTGATCGCAAACATTATTTTTATCCGGACCTGCCCAAGGGCTACCAAATTTCGCAATATGACCAACCAATCGGCCTCGGCGGTTTTGTTGATATTATAAACGAAAAAGGCGAGCCAAAAAAGATCCGTCTTATCCGCCTGCATCTTGAAGAAGACGCCGCCAAAAATTTTCATTCCACCGACGGCAAATCAACTTATGTTGATTATAATCGCGCTTCAACCCCGCTCATGGAAATTGTCTCTGAACCAGATATAAATTCGCCAGCCGAAGCTAAAATTTTTATGCAGGAACTGCGTTTGCTAATGCGCTATCTTGATGTTTCTGAAGCGGATATGGAAAAAGGCCATCTGCGTTGTGATGCCAATATAAATTTGCACGAGCTTAATTCTCAAGGTAAAAAAATTGCCGCGACGCCAATTGCGGAAATCAAAAATATGAATTCATTTAAAGCGCTGGAACGCGCCATGGAATACGAAATAAAAAGACAAGCCAAAGAATATCAAGAAAAAAAAATCACCATCAAAGACGCGCCAAAAACCACTCGCGGCTGGAACGATGATAAAGGCGTAACTGAAGCCCAGCGCTGGAAAGAAGAAGCGTCTGACTACCGCTACTTTCCCGAACCCGACATCCCGCCGCTGAACTTTTCTAAAAATGCTGAAAATGCAATTGATGTTGAAACATTAAAATCAGAAATTCCCGAGCTTCCGTCAGCGCGCCGTCTCCGTTTTAAAACCGAATACCAGCTTCCGTCAGCCGCAGTAAAAATTTTAGTTGAAGATAAAAATCTATCAGAATACGTTGAAAAAGTAATTTCCGAACTACGTGCTTGGTTAAACTCTTTGCCAGATTTAGAGGGTGACGAAAATGAAATTTGGAAAAACCAAGGTCCAAAAGTAACGAAAATGGTTGCCAACTGGCTGATCAATAAACTGCTGGCGCTGCTTAATGCTGAAAATATAAATATTTCTGATTGTAAAATCAGCCCCGAAAACTTCGCCGAGTTTATTACAATCGTCTATCAAAAAAAATTTAATGCCACGTTGGCGGGAAAAATTTTAGAAGCAATGTATCAAACCGGCAGCGACCCTTCCCGCATCATTGATGAACAAAAGCTAACTGCCGGCGAGGCCGAAATTGACCTGAACAAAATTTGTGTACAAGTAATTTCCCAAAATCCCGAACCAGTCGCCAACTACAAAAAAGGCAAAACCAACGCGATTATGTTTTTAGTCGGCCAAGTGATGAAGCAAACCAAAGGCAAAAGCGACCCCGGAGAAGTTAGAAAAGTGCTGGAAGAGAAATTAAAATAATCTCTAACCCGAATTTCAAAATCCAAAATCCAAATTATTCCAAATCAAATCCAAAGTTCAAAGTTCAAAGTTTTTGACATTTGGATTTTGGGCTTGAATTAAAACAATTTGGATTTTGTCATTTGGATTTAAATATAATTACAAATTATAAGAAGAAAAAAAGAAGGTGCCCTAGATATCCGGCACCTTTTTTGATTGGCTATGACAGCCGTCTTTTGAACTCTTCGTAGCAATCAAACTTTTTGACTAATCTTATTTCGCCAGCGCTGTTTCGCGCCATTAGCGACGGCAAAGCCGCTCCGCAAAACGTGTTGACTTTCACCATCGTATAAAGAACCATGTTAAGCATCATCAATATTTGGCCAACGGCCAACGGTTCAGCAAACGAATAAGTTCCAAGCACATCGCCGGCCGCGCAGCTAATCCCGCGCAGCTTGTATTCGTGCGGATACTCGCCCGCTCCGCCGGCGCCCAAAATCTCGGGCACATACGGCTGCGCTTGATGGCGCGTGATAATCACGTCCGGATTATGCGCCTCTGCCGACATATCAAGCACGGCAATCTTTAGGTCATCTTCAGAAACAATATCAAGTACTGACGTTACCATTACGCCGGCGTTCAGCACCACTGCCTCGCCCGGCTCAAGATAAACGGTCTTGATATTTGGATACCGTCTCTTAAAATCTAAAATCAGCTCGCACAAACCGTCAACATCATAGTCATCCCGCGTAATGTGATGCCCGCCGCCAAAATTCACCCACTTAACCTGACGAATTTGCTCGTCAAACTTTGCCTCAAATGCCGCTAGCACTTTCCGCAATGGCTCAACGTTTTGCTCGCAAAGCGCGTGAAAATGCAGCCCGGAAATTCCTTGCAGCTTTCTGCCCGCAATGCTTTCCACGGTGCAGCCCAGCCCCGAACCCGGCAAACCCGGATCATAATGTTCAAATACTTCTTTAGCAACCGGTTCCCGCGGATTAACTCGCAGGCCGCAGCTTATCGGCCGAATAACTTCAGCAAACCAGAGCTGATATTTTTCCCATTGTCCAACCGAGTTGAAAACAATGTGCGTCGCATAACGAAGAATTTCTCGGAAATCATGCTCGCTGTAAGCCGGCGCGTAGACATGAACTTCGCCGCCAAACTCTTCTGCTCCCAGCCGCGCTTCAAGCACGCTTCCGGCGCAAACACCGCGTAGATATTGGCTAATCAACGGAAAAACATTCCACATCGCAAACGCTTTTAGCGCTAGTAAAATCCGGCAGCCAGCCCGCTTTTGCACGCCAGCTAAAATCTGCAAATTATGCTCAACACAACCTTCATCAACAATAAAACACGGCGTCTCAATTCCGGACAAATCAACGTTCGCGAAAGCTTCTCTGTCCACGCAACACCTCCCTTGTTAAAAAGAACAAAGCCAACACTGTTTAATCAGTATATATTAATAAAAAAAAATGTCAATAGAGAGCAATTATGATTGGCACTCAATGCCGAAGCTTCGGCACAGTGTCATCCCGAGCGCTCTTTTGCTTTAAATTAAAAGCGCTGTTGATGATGTCTTAAAATGGGCTTAGTAAAATCTTTGAGGTGAGTGAGGGATCCCATCGCTTACAAGTAGACAAAATCATTACGGTAAGCCAGGGGATCCCTCGCTACTTTTTTTGGCTATTCCAATCGTGCCTAATTTCCGTTCCTACAGCTTGGGCAACTCAATCAATAGACCCGCATCGGGATGACACTTGAGATTGGATTTTCTCCCCGCCAGCATCTCTTAAAAATGACTCCTCTGCATAGCAACAAATTGAATTCGGCAATACTCCCCTAAAAAAAGAAGGTACCAAAATTGGCACCTTCGTAATTTGTAAAAGTAAAGAACTATTGCGTCACTGCTGGCGCCAGAATTGCGTAAAACCGCTCCAAAATCTTTTCAAACTGAGTTTTAACATAACCGTAATTTAAGTTATTGCAATTTGCATCCACCATCTTAGGCGCTTGAAGTCGTCCTCGGCTTTCCATCATTGAAAAATTGATTTCAGTATACTGCTGATTTAGCTTTAATGGCGGAAGAATTAGATCTGAACCGTGAAAAATCTTGTCTCGCAGAATCCTGCCAAAAACAATGAAACGTTTTCGGATATACCAAGACCAAAAGAAAATTATTATACCTTGGGCAACTAACACTTGGCGTACTGAACCCGGTTCGTATTCATAAACTTTTTCATCAATTTTTGCAACACTGCCCTGTTCTTGATTTGGCTCTTCGTAAGTTGCGGCTTGCCGTAACGCATTCAAAATTTCTTGTCCCGTGCATTCCCGCGGCAGTTTTACTTTCATCACCGCCTCCCTTCGCATTTTTAAAGAGCGCGCTAAGCTTCCCCTTAGCCGGGCGTCAGTCCGCCTGACAATAATTTAGCTTAGCATAATGTCTGAATAAATGTCAATAGTGGTCGCGAATTCACTAACTTTGAACATGCCTTGTCTCTAAAAAATCTGTATCCGCGTTTTTCTGCGTCACTATCCGCGTTTATCCGCTTCTATAAATAAAAATCCCAGACACTCAATCGTATCTGGGATAATTTGTCAGCAGATTTCACTATCCGTGATTTTTACTTCCCAAGGCAACCCCGCCCTGGCCATCTCTTCCAAAAACGGATCCGGATCAAATTGATCAACAGTGAAAACGCCGGGCCGATGCCAAACTCGCGAGAGCATGAGCTTCGCGCCAATCATCGGCGGCACGCCGGCAGTAAAAGGAACCGCATTGAGACCAACTTCGCGTTGGCATTTCTCGTGGTCGCAAACATTATAAATCAGGCACTCGCGCTGGCAGCCGTTTTTTGTGCCGGAAATTTGGCAGCCAATCCAGGTCTGGCCAACTGTTTCCGGCACAATCAGTCCCGACTGCCTAAACATCGCTTCCAAAAATTCAAGCGGCCGAATTTCCATGCCGTCAAAACGGACCGGCTCAATTGAGGTTAAACCGATTGCCTGAAGCAATCTTAGATTTTCAATAAATGCCGACGAAAAAGACATCCAAAATCGCAGTGTCCGAATCTCTGAAAAATGAGCCGCTAACGGCTCCAGCTCTTCATGGTCAATCAGATAAACTGGCTGCTCGCCGATTTCCGGATAAGAAAAAACTCGCTGGATGGAAAAACTTTCCGCCGTCTTCCAGCTTCCAGCTTCATAATATCTTGCCGGATGAAGCAACTCGCGAATTTTCACCGCCGCGTTCAAATTGAAAGCCATCAGCTTGCCGTTTCGGCTATTGTCCGCGTCCATGATATCAACCTTATCAATCCGATCAAACAAATGCTTTTTGGCATAAGCGACAAACACGGACGCAAATCCCGGATCCGAGCCGCAACCCAAAATGGCCGTTGCTCCTTTGTCCCTGAACTGCTTATCAAAAGCTAACTGCGCGAGATAATTAAATTCAATCTTGTCTCGTCTTTCCGAATTTGCCGTGTCAATGTAGCTGGCTCCAGTTTGCGCACAGGCAGCCATAATCGGTACGTCTTGCGCCGGTAGTGCAGTATTTATCACCAAATCAATTGCAAAATTCTCGATTAAGCGTGCCACGTCTCGTGAATCATCTGCGTTGACTGAAACTGCCGCGATTTTCGGATCGCCGATTCTATCTCTTAGGGCCAGGGCTTTTTGCAAAGTTCGGTTTGCTAAAACAATTCCGGAAAAAACATTTCTCTGCTTTGCACACTTTAGTGCGGTGACGGTTCCAACGTTTCCAGTTCCAATGATCATAACTCTGCTCAACTTCACACCTCCTCTCCCTGCTTTTTTAAAAGAACCAAACTACAAAATAACATCCGCGTTTATCTGCGTTACTATTTGCGTAAATCCGCTTCTACTGTTAAAAAAATAAAGCGCTAGCCTAATTGCATCGGAATAATAGCAAAAAAATTCAAGTTCATATTAAAGAACAAAAAAAACCTCGCCTAAATCTATCTTTTTAAGCAAGGTAATAAAAAATATACAAAAAAAATCTTTTCATCTCTTTTTATTTATCTGCTAATTCTTTTGCTATTAATTTTAAATTATGCAGCCGGTCTGTCAAGTGGATAACTTAAATTTTTATAAAATAACCATCTAACCATTATGCTACGGCCGTCGTATTCAGATTAGATTAAAAAATAGCAAATTTAAAAAATTAATTTAAAAATTTTTTCACCATCTTCTCTGTCCGCCCATAATCATTCTCCCAAACAATCTCCTTATTTCTCCTAAACCAAGTCAGCTGCCGCTTGGAAAAATTTCTAATCGCCTTGAATAACTCCTCTTTCATCGCTGCCAAACTAACCTTGCCGCGCAAATACCGTGAAATCCAGCGATACTCTAACCCAAACTCATCTAATCTTTTCCAGGGAACTCCTTGCCGGCGGAGTTTTTTTACTTCCTTAATCATTCCTTCTTCAAACCGAGAATTCAGCCGTCTCAAAATCCTTGCATCCAAAACTTCCCTGGGAAAAGTTACTCCAAGCTGTAAAAATTCATACGGCGGTCTCTGGATTTTTTGCCGCTCTGACTTTCGCATCCCGGTCTCATAAAAAATTTCCAGTGCCCGTTGCACCCGCCGCCGATTTTTTTTATCAATAATATTGTAAGTTGCCAAATCTACCTTTTTTAGCCGCGCCAGCAGCTGCTTTAATGATAAATTAGAAAAATCCTTCCTTAACTTTTGACTTTGGACTTTTGACTTTGGACTTATAAAATCATATCCCTTTGCCACCGCGTCAACATAAAGCCCCGTCCCCCCGCACAAAATCGGCACTCTCCCCCGCGCCAAAATATCTTCAATCGCCGCGTACGCCTCTCGCTGAAACTCCGCCACCGTGTATTGTTTCTTTGGTGATGCAATGTCAATAATATGATACGGAATACTTTTAATTTTTTCCGCCCGAGGCGCTGTGCCTGCCTCTGGCATGGGATCCGCCTTTGGCGGAAACTTTGGACTTTGGGCTTTGGGCTTTGGGCTTGCAATGACGTAGTCATCAAGGTCTTTCCCCGTCCCCAAATCCATTCCCCGATAGACTTGCCGACTATCCGCCGAAATAATCTCACCATTGAACTTTTTCGCCAGCCGCACTGCCAGTTTCGTTTTCCCCGACGCCGTGGTCCCGCATATCACCACCACCTTGTTTCCTAATCCGTGATATCCGCGGGCGAAGCCATCCGCATTTATCCGTCCAGTCAATCCCCACGCTGTCGCTTCTGCAATCTCCACCTCAACAAATTGCCCAACCATTTTTTCACCGCCAGCAAACTTTACACTCTTAAATCCGCCGGTCTTCCCGAAACAAAATCCCTCTTTATAATTTTCCACCAGCACCGTGACTACCCGCCCTAAAAGCTGCTTATTATTTTCCAGCGCCGTCTGTTTTAAAATTTTGGTTAGCGCTTTAAACCGACGGGCTTTTTCTTTTTTGAACACGTCATCTTTAAGGCGAGCGGCAGCGGTGCCGGCCCGCGGTGAATACTGCGCAATATAAGCCATATCAAACTTAACCTCTTGAAATAATTTTACCGTATTCATAAACTGCGCGGGAGTCTCGCCGGGAAAGCCAACAATCACATCGGTAGAAATCGCCACCCCCGGCACCGCCTTCCTAACTTTTGCAATCAGCCGTTTGTAATGTGCCGCTGTATAGTTCCGATTCATTTTTTTTAAAATTTGATTATCCCCACTCTGCACTGCCAAATGCAAATACGGTGTAATATGTTTGCTCTCGGCTATAACTTTTATTAATTTACCAGACAAATTTTTCGGATGCGACGTCACAAACCGCAGCCAAAAACCAGAATTTTCTCCCGCTTTAATACTCCTGTCATCCCGATCCCGCGAAGCGGGAGAGGGATCCCCTGGCTTACCAAACCGTCTCACACCACGCTGCTGTCTGTTGGTGTCTTGTACCCCGTCGGATGACTGGGGCTCACCAACAGACCCAATTTCAGCTATCATCCGCAGCAACTCCGCAAACCCAACCTTTCCCGACCGATATGAATTAACATTTTGCCCCAACAAAAAAATTTCTTTATATCCATTGGCTAATAATTTTTTGCATTCATCCAAAACTTCCCGCCACGGCCGTGATGTTTCTCGTCCGCGCACGTAAGGCACAACACAATAGGTGCAAAAATTATTACAGCCATTCATAATCGGCACATACGCCTGAAATTTAGAATTATGTTTTGGCGCAACCCCAAAATAGTTCCCCCCTCTTCGTAAACCGAGAGATCGTTTTTCATACACGACCCCGAGCCGCGTCGAGGGGGAGTGTGGGAGATGCGATCTCCTAACATTACGCGCAAAATCCTCCAACCTCCCAATCTCCGAAATCCCAATTACCGCATCAAAAAAACCATCCCCATGGCTGCTGCCTGTTGGTCTCCTGACTAACAGGCGCTTTTTGTCCGTATCTAAAACACACCCGGTCAAAACCGCGTAAAACGGCCGCGACTTTCTAATTTGCTCAAACTTTTTTCTTAACCCAAAAATCCGATCAATCGCCGACTGCCTGACTGAACACGCCAAAACTACCGCCAAATCCGCTTCCTCCAACTTTTCCGCCGCTTCAAATCCCGCTTCCTCCAAAACCGCCGCGACTCGCTCCGCGTCCGACTTGTTCATCTGACAACCATACACGTATAACTTGTATTTTTTATTTTGATTCATAATAATAAAAAAAATAAATCTCCGAGTCCCGCCCCGCACCAAGCCAATCACCACATTCAGAAATTTCAGCTGGATGAGCCGAAGGCGACTCCGCGTGCACCAAACTTATCACTATCACCAGCTTTTTCGCGGGCTTTGGTGCTGGGGGTGACAGCCATACACAATTAGCTTGTATTTCATAAAATGACTAAAAAGCTACAAATATTCTTTAATAAAATTTGCAGCTCCATTTTATTTTTCCACGATATTATTTTTAATAAACTCATTTAATAATTTTAAAACTCCCGCACGATTTTCTATATTAGAGGCGGCAACCGTAACTGCAATGTCATACAATTCTCTCCAAGTCGCCTTAAGCCATTTATTATTTAATAATAAAAAAGTCATTAGAGAAACACAAGCGATTCTTTTATTGCCATTTAAAAATGGATGTAATTTAATCAGCTCATAAAACAAAACTGCCGCCTGTTGGGGTAATGTTGAATATGCTAAGTTAGCATTGACATACATTTGCGGTGAAGATAAAGCAGTTTCCAGTTTATTAGGAAATCGCAAATCAAAAGATGGGATTGGTTCATCGTAAATTAAATGAGCCCTGGCGTATTCATAGCAGACATATTTAATATCAGCCAATGTCAAAAATATTGACATAATATTAATCCGACCCTAATTTCTTTAGAGTTTCTCCATATTCTTTAACTGTCCGCTGCACTGCTTCCTTAATAATTTCTTTCCGTTCCTCTGGATTTTTGGGATTAAGTTTTTTTCTGCCGAAGCATATTTTAATTTTTTGAATAAAATTCTTCATACTGGTATTATACAACAAAACTGAGAAATAAGTCAAAGTCCTGCCTTACATTACATTGATTAAATCTGCCGCGCAGGAGTCGGACTCCGAAGCTTCGGATTCCGACTCCAACAGCTTAATACACCCGGCCAACAATTTAACAATATAACAATATAACAATTTAACAATCTGCCAGTACCATCTCCTGCCTATTTCTTTTCCTCTATCTCCTCTTTAACCCTCTGAATAAATTGACTTCGCTCCATCGCCACCACTTCCTTCTGCCCCCGCGCCCGCACATTCAGTTTTTCACCCTTAACCTCCCGCTCGCCTAAAACCAAAATATAAGGAATTTTTTGCTTCTCGCCTTTGCGCACTTTATATGACACGGTCTCATTGAGCTCATCAACCCAAACCCGCATCCCTGCCGCTCGTAACTCCGCCGCTAATCCACCCGCCGCCTCTACAAAATTTTCCGACACTGGCACAATCTGAACTTGCACCGGCGCCAGCCAAACTGGAAACACGCCGGCGTAGTTTTCAATCAGCACGCCAACAAACCGCTCAAGCGAACCCAGCGTCGCCCGGTGCAGCATAAACGGCTCTTTCTTTTTTGAATCTTTATCAACATATTCTATTTTAAATCGGCTCGGTAAATTAAAATCAACCTGCAAAGTTGAAATCTGCCACTCTCGCCCGATGCTGTCTTTAACTTTAACATCAATTTTCGGCCCGTAAAAAACCGCTTCTCCTTCTTCGCGCTCAACCTTCCAGCCCACTGCTTTTGCTCCGGCTTCAAGCGCTTGCTCCGCGTGCTTCCAAGAGGCATCCTTGCCTAAATATTTTTTCTTATTCTTTAAATCGCGAACCGATAACGCCACTCTAAACTCCGAAAATCCAAATGTCTCTAAAATATATTTTGTCAGTTTCAACGCCTCTAAAATTTCTTTATCTAATTGATCTGGCCGGCAAATTACATGATTATCATCTTGGGTAAATCCCCTAACCCGCATCAGTCCATGCAAAGTGCCCGACCGCTCATACCGATAAACAGTTCCCAAATCAGTATATCGCACCGGCAAATCCCGATAACTTTTCAGCCCATTTTTATAAATCATTAAATGCATCGGACAGTTCATCGGCTTAACGTAATAATCTTCGCCGTCAATATCCATTGGTGAATACATGCTATCTTTATAAAAACCTAAATGCCCGGAAATTGAAAATAATTTCTGCGATCCAATATGCGGCGTATACAAAAGTTGATAGCCGCGCTTGATATACTCATCAATCACAAAATTTTCAATCAGTCGGCGCAAAATTGCTCCTTTTGGCTGCCATAAAATCAACCCCGGCCCAACTTCTTCCGAAATCATAAATAATTCCAGCTCTTGTCCTAGCTTCCGATGATCGCGCCGCCCTACCTCTTCTATCTGTTTTAAATATTTTTCCAGCTCATCTTTAGTCGCAAACGCCACCCCGTAAATTCGCTGCATCATTTTATTTTTTTCATCGCCTTTCCAGTAAGCGCCGGCGATTTTTGTCAGCCGAAATGCGCCCAGCTCTTTAGTTGACTTTACCTGCGGTCCGGCGCATAAATCCACAAATTTTTTTTCTCCCCTCCCATCAACCATTCTATAAAATGACAGCTTATTTTCTCCCTCGCGCTTTAAATCTTCAGCCAGCTCTAATTTATACGGCTGCTTTTTTTCCTTAATATAATCAATTGATTTCGCAACCGTCTCTTCATACTTTTCAAATTTCTGATTTTCCGAAATTATCTCTTTCATTATTTTTTCCAGTTTTGCTAAATCATCGGGACGAAAAGTGTCACCACCCAAATCAAAATCATAATAAAATCCATCGGCAATGGCCGGACCGATGCCCAGTTTCGCCTGCGGATAAATTTGCAACACTGCCTGCGCCAGCACGTGCGACAGCGAATGCCGCATCGTCTCTAAATTTTGTTTAGCCATAT
>CAYHQU010000004.1:12457-18883 GCA_964358955.1 uncultured Gammaproteobacteria bacterium
ACAATAATCTCAATCTTGCTCTGGTTTAGCGGCGCTTTTGGAAACCAGCTCGGCTTAATTTCAACCTCAACCGATTTTATCTCTTTTAGCCCGGAAAAATATTGCTCAATTTCTTCCACGCTTTTGCCGGCGACTTTTGATTTATCCAAAATATCGCTTTCGCTTTTGATTACCGAAAGACCGCTCGCCGCGACTTTTATCCGCGCCGTTTTATTTTCAATGTCAAAATTCTCAACTTGATAACCAACGCTTTTCGCGTCAAATTCCTGCAATTCTTTGCCCTCCGCCAGACTTTCTATTATCTTCTGCTTAACATAATTTAGCAACTTAACTTCATCAAATCCGATAATAATTATTCTGCCTTTTACCGTCGCCGCAACGCTGTCTTTTGCATCGCCTTCCGCGCCGTCAAAACTTTTTTCAACAACTTCTTTTTGCACTAATTTGCTGTAAAAAGACTGACTGCTTGGCAGCTGCTTATCAAACTCGGCAATTGCCGTCTCCGTTATTTTGGACATTAAATCCTGTTCTGCTTTTAAAAAATCCGCGCTGGCAACGGTCTTAACCGTCTGCCCGCCCGCCTTAAGCTCGGCTTCATTTTCTCCGTATATTTTATCCTGCAACGATTTTGCCAATCCCGGAATAATAAAATGGGTATCTTTTTGAATTGCGCTAAACTGCTCCGGCTTGTCCGGATAAACCCAAACCTTAACGCTTCCGCCAGCCGGCACTTCTGTCTTGTCTTTAATTCTGACTATCGTTCCGTCCGGCGCCTGCAGTCTTGTTGTCGCCACCAATGCCTGCTTCGCGCTGTAATTATTTATTAACGTCGCCTGCCCGACCAAATCGCTTACAACCGCCTTGCTCCCCGACGTCTCATACGTTCCCGTCTGCTCAAGTTCCACCGCTAAAATTTTCCCGTCTATAACATCCGCCTCATTATTCTGCGCGCCTGCCTGAAGCTCTTTAATCTCAACAATTGTCTCTATTTTTGTCTCCCCATACGCCGGCGTAACAATTATTTCTGCCCGGCCTAAAGTATAATACGCGATTAACGCCGCTAAAATAACCGCCAAAATTATAAAAATAATTGCGAAATTTCGGTATAATTTTGGTAAAAAAACTCTCGTAAACATAATAATTTTATAATTAAATTCTCATTGAAATAATATTAAGTTTTTCTTAAACTGGGCTAAAATTAGTCAATAAATCTCTCTAACTTTAGACTAAATTCCCTAAATTACGAAATTCCGTATTGGTTCCGCGTAGTGTTCCGCATAGGTTCTGCGATTAAGCCATTTTAAACCCGAAAAAAAGCAAAATTTAATCACGATACTAATCTAAACATCTATTTCGTAATTCAAAGAAATTATTCTAAACTCATTTTACACCAATTATTGCTTCTGTTCAACCCCGTAAGTATTACTGCCTAAAATTGCTTCAATCTCACTTTTTAGTTCTAAATTCGGCTCCGCCAAAACAGAAGTTGCAATCTTTTTTAAACCTCCGCCGTTGTTTATTATTAATGTCACGCGGAAATCTCCCGGATATTTTTTTAACGTTGATTTTATCGCTTCAATTTTTTTCTGTTCTAAAAACGCCGGCATTAAAATATTAATCGCGCCGCTAAGCTGTCTACTCGGCGCGGGCTTTGCCTGATAATTATTTCTGTATCTGTTATTACTCTTAATTTCTTCTAATTTTTTTAATGCCTCGGCTATCGTCTCTTTTTTGGCCGGCATCGCCTTATTGCAAATTAACTTTTTTTCGCCTTCTTTGTCCGACATCCTGCAACTCATTAAAATTATATTGTCATTAATCCAAATTTCCGGATCCGCCTGCAAAACTCGCGGAAAAACTAAAACCTCAATGCTCGCCGACAAATCTTCAACTTTTGCAAACGCCATGCTGTCATTATTTTTGGTTATTATTTTTTTTACCGATGAGACAACCCCAGCGACAATAATATCTGATTGTAAATTTTCATCAAGTTCGCTTATCGGAATAACTTTTCCCCGTATCTCGTTAATTATCTCTTGAACCGGATGGGCGGAAATATAAAGACCTAAAAGCTCTTTTTCCCAAGTCAACTTTTGCTTATCAGCCGCCGGCTCCGTCGCCTCTAATTTTATCTTTGGCAAAACCGATTCTTCGGCCAGCATCCAAAGCAAACTTCCCTGCTTGCTCTCCGCCTCCGCGTTTATGTTTTTTATAAATCCTAATAAATTATCAATATTATATAAAAGCAAATTTCTCTCGCCGAACTTATCAAGCGCCCCGGATTTTATCAGCGCCTCCAATGATTTTTTGTTTAAATCTTTCGTCTTTACCCGAGATAAAAAATCCGACAAGTCTAAAAAATGTCCATTCGCTTTTCTTTCCTTAATTATTTCTTTAACAATATTTTCTCCTAAATTTTTTATCGCCAAAAGGCCAAATCTTATTCGCTTGCTTTCCTTGTCGGCCTTAACCTCAAGCGAATCATAAACAACCGTAAAAGTTGAAAAACTTTCATTAATATCCGGCGGCATTACCTCAAGCCCCATCTGGCGGCATTCTTCGACTTCAATTGCAATTCTATCAATATCATTATGGTCTGATGTTAGCAGCGATGCCATAAACTCCGACGGATAATTTGCTTTTAGGTATGCGGTCTGATAAGCGATCAGCGCGTAACAGGCCGCGTGCGACCGATTAAACCCGTACCGCGCAAACGGCAAAATAAATTCCCAAATCCTTTTTGCCGTCTCACTGCTAATCCCATGCTCTATCATCCCGGCAATCATCTTCTCCTCCTGTTCGGCCAAAAGCGATGCGATTTTTTTTCCCACTGCCTTGCGCAAAACATCCGCCTCGCTGTAAGAAAATCCCGCCAGCCGCCGCGCGATTTCCATAATTTGTTCCTGATAAACCGCAATGCCGTAAGTATTTTTTAAAATCGGCTCCAATCTTTTGTCTAAATATTTTGGAATTCTCCGCCCGTGCTTGCCGTCTATAAAATCAGAAATAAACTCCATCGGCCCCGGCCGATAAAGCGCCACCATCGCGATAATATCCTCAAGCTCCGTCGGGTGCAGTTGTTTTAAATATCTTTTCATCCCCGACGATTCAAGTTGAAATACGCCCGTCGTCTCTACCCGCTGCAGCAGCTTAAACGCCTGCAAATTATCAAGCGGCAAATCCCCTAAATTAATTTCAATCCCGCGCGCTTTCTTTAAAATTTCTAAAGTTTTTTCAATAATTGTTAAATTTTTTAAACCCAAAAAATCCATCTTTAATAGTCCCAAATCTTCAATGGCGTGCATCTCATACTGCGTCATAATTTCATTTTCATCCCGCGCTGAAATTTGCCGCGGCACATAATTATCCATTGACTCTTTGGTAATCACAATCCCGCAGGCATGCGTTGACGCATGCCGCGCGCAACCCTCTAATCTTTTTGCCGTCTCAATTAATTTTTTTCCGTCAGGCGTTGCGATTACCTCTTTTAGCTCCGGCACTTTCTCGCCGGCCTCATCTAAAGACAACGACATTGGAATCATCTTGGCGACTTTATCGCAATAAATGTAAGGGAGCCCCATCACCCGCCCGACATCGCGCACCGACGCCCGCGCTGCCATTGTCCCAAATGTAATAATCTGCGCCACCCGATCATGCCCGTATTTTTTTGCTACATAATCTATTACTTCATCGCGCCGGCTATCCGCAAAATCCGTATCAATATCCGGCATTGATATTCTTTCCGGATTTAAAAACCGCTCAAATATTAAATTATATTCAAGCGGATTGATATCGGTAATCCCCACTAAATAGGCGACAAGAGACCCGGCGGCCGACCCTCGTCCTGGCCCAACCACAATTTTGTTATCTTTCGCCCAATTTATAAAATCAGCCACGATTAAAAAATAAGGGGCATATCCAGTTTTTTTAATTATTTCTAACTCATAATCAAGCCGCTTTTTTTCTTCTTCAGTCAGCGCGCGCATGCCAAACCGCCTGCTAACTCCGGTCTCGCAAAGCTCGCTTAAATATTCATCAGTGCTCTTTCTACTCGGGACTTCAAAATGCGGCAGTAATATCTTGCCAAATTCTAATTCCACCTGGCATTTTTCCGCAATCTCCAAGGTATTTTTAACCGCTTCCTCGTGCTCCTTAAAATCTTGCCTCATCTGCTCGGGTGGCCGCACGGAAAAATCTTCACCCAGATATGACATTCTATCTTTGTCTGCTAACGTCTTTTTTGTCTGAATGCAAAGCAGCGCATCCTGCGCGTAATCATCAGCCTTATTTGGATAATGCGCGTCATTAGTTGCCATAACCGGAATTCCTAACTCGGCTGAAATTTCAAATATCTTTTCGTTAACCAGCGTTTGTCTGGGCAAACTTGGATGATGTTGCACTTCTAGATAAAAATTTCCTTTCCCAAAAATTTTTTCATACTTTTTGGCCGCCGCTTTTGCCGCTTTCAAATCATTATTAATAATCTGCCGCGGAATCTCGCCCTGAAGACAAGCGGTTCCGGCAATAATCCCGTTGCCGTATTTTTTTAATAGTTCATCGTCAACCCGCGGTTTGTAATAATAGCCTTCTAGATGCGCGATTGTTGTCAGCTTAATTAAATTTTTATAACCCTCATTATTTTTTGCCAAAAGCAAAATATGATAAGGCCGAATATCAACCCCCGGCCTTTTATTTTTATGCCCGTTTTGCGCCACGTAGGCCTCCACCCCCAAAATCGGTTTTATCCCCGCCTTCATCGCCTTCTGATAAAATTCAATCAGCCCATACATTACCCCATGGTCAGTCAACGCCATTGCCGGCATCTCATATTTTTTGCAAAGCGAAACAAGCTCGTCAATTTTTGACAAGCCGTCAAGCAGCGAATAATGCGAGTGGACATGAAGATGGACAAAAGACATGTTAAACAAGTTAAAAGTTTCCGCCCAAGGCGGATCCGCCTCTGGCGGAAAAAGTCAAAATTACAATTCAAAAGTTAAAAGTTTAGAAATATTACTTTTGACTTTGGACTTTTGACTTTGGACTTAATAAGATTATATAATACTTTCTATTATTAAGCAAAAATAAAAAAAAGAACTCGCCAAAAACGAATTCTCTGGCTATAGCAATTTACCACCCTACTTCCTTAGCAACTTTCCACCTTTCCACCTTACCAACTTATCAACTTCTCTTCCCCTTCTTCGTGGCCGCTTTTTTCTCCTTCTGTTTATCCATCACAAACCCCACCAACTTAATCACGCTGTCTGCCACCATCCCAAAATGCGACGATGTTTTTTCCAACTTCTCTTTAATTAACCCTAAAATTTTATCAACCGTCTCCATCTTCTCCCGAATTGAAAAAACCATCTTGTTGGCATTCCGTAAAATCATTGCAAAATAGAAAATCAACAAACACGTAAACACCGCCACCAGCCCAACGCTCGCCGCAATTACTAAATTTAAAATGTCTTTTGACGAATCTATCATATTCTTCTTTTTTAAATTTTATTAATTAGGTTATTGTTTATTGTGGTAAACATCAATTACTATAAATTACCCGTGATTACTAATTACCGCAACTCCGCCCCAAACTCCTTCTTTAACCCCGCCACTAACTTTTTCATCACTTCATCCACTTCTTTAGACGCCAGCGTCCGCTCGTCTGAACGAAATTCAACGCGAAACGCCAAGCTCTTTTTTCCCGCCAACTTGCCGTCAGAATACACACTTAAATATTCAACATTCTTAATTAACTTATCAAAATCCCTTACAAATTTTTCAACATCTGCCCAAGCTAACTTTTCGTCCACTACTATTGCTAAATCCCGAACAATTGCCGGAAATTCTGGAAGCGGTGTAAAACTTTTTACTAGGATTGCTATTTTAACAATCTCTTCAAACTCAAAATCAAACATCCCGACCGCAGCATCAACACTGAAGTTTTCCAGCAGTAAATTGCTCACCACCCCAAACTGCCCAATATATATTTTAGCTTGGTTTAGTGTATTGTTTCGCTTGGTTTTGTGATTTACCAACAAATTCACCGCCTGCCCGCCTTCCCAAATCGGACATTTGCTATCCACCAACTCCATCTCAAAACCCAAAATCCCCCATTTTTTTAACAACAGCTCAACCACTCCCTTTATTTTATAAAACATATTGTCGGAGATCCGATCTCCGACAATCGCTCCCGTCAACTTTAATTGTTCGTCTGGCAAATCACTTGGCTTCTTTAAATAAACTTTACTCAACTCAAAAATTTTAATCTCATCGGCCCGACTTTGATTATCAGTAATGGTCTGCAAAATACCAGCAATAAGTGTTGGCCGCAAATATTCTAAATCAGTGCTTAAGGGATTGGATAACTTTAGACAATTGCCAGCTTTAAATGCCGCCTTTTCAATCATTTTTTCTGACACCAACGAATAG
>CAYHQU010000005.1:0-11526 GCA_964358955.1 uncultured Gammaproteobacteria bacterium
CAATCAATGACATTCTGCCCAACTCCAACGCTTCTTTTGTCTGGGATTCTGCCAATCTGCAATTCGCTTTTATCCGTAAAACTTTTTCTTTGTCAGCACTGCCGGCATTAGCAACCCTGCGAATTTTTGCCGATGATGATTATGATTTGTATGTAAATGGAAATTTTGTCGGTGCCGATCACGATTGCTGGTGTCAGGGCCCAGACACTTATGATGTCGCCACCTACCTCCGTGAAGGCCAAAACTTAATCGCGGTCAAAGCCGACGACTGTTTTGGCGGCTGCCGCTGGCTGGTCTTTGACTTAGAGTGCAGCTCACCGCCAGACAGCCAACTTGAGGTCTTCAATCACGAAACCGGGCTTTGGGTCTCAACCCCAAACCCGGCGGAACTCTTTAATCCCAGCTATGGCACCGCGGTAATTGTGCATGGGTGGAATCCTGACGACAGTCTAGACCTGCCGGACTGGACCCAACAAATGGCATCCGCCCTTTCAACTCGCCTGGCTAAACAGCTAAATATTCTTGGTTGGAATTGGCAGAAAGAGGCGCAAGGTAATTTTACGTTGGACCTTTGGGGTGCGCATAGTCATATAAACGACCAAAGTCGAAAACTCGCAACAGATTTAAACGTCACGATGCCGCAAAACTACACCGGGCCAGTGCAATTCATTGGCCATAGTCTGGGAACCATTCTCATTACCGAAACAGCCATGCGCGCCCTAGAAATGGGTCTAACTCAAATCGGACGCGTTCTGCCGAACCAAATAACATTTCTAGATTCTCCAGACCGAGCCGAGTTGATTTTCTTAAACTGTATCAATGATTACTTTGTTATAGATTTAAGAAAAAAAGGCGTCTACTTTGATGCCTACTACGGAATTACAGGGTCGCAAAAAAACAACGTCGATCTGTGGGTCAACTTACCCTGCGTGGTTTTACAAAATGGATGGTGCCATGGTGAACCGATTAAATGGTATTATGATTCTATCGTAGGTAATGAAACAATAACGCTTCGGAAAAAAACTTCCTGCTGGTCCGATGTCCTTTTGGGCGCAATTGGTTTTAATGCCTCAATTTTGTTTATGGCTGATCGGGTGCAGATTCCAGAATGTAAAATAGGTACTCTAAAATTCTCCAAACTTAGTATCTGTTCTCGAATATCAGGCCAAGAAATTTTCGGTCTCGAAAACCATGATGACTGCATTTCTGAAGCAGCACCAACCCCAACCTCCGTATTTTCCCCCAACGTCCAAGCCGGCGCAATTGATTTCTTTGACGGAATAAGTTGGATTACTGATGGTTGCAACTGCGGCCTTACCAATCCGACTGCCCTTTACTTGAGTACCGACTCTCTATTCCGTGGCAAAATAGAACTGGTAGGCGATGAACTAATTGCTCGCTACCGACTTAATCTCAACGTCGGCAGCGACCAGGACTACTTAAGTTTTGAGTATGAGTTCGCCAAAGCACCAGTGCCCAGTACCTTGGAAGTTACCCTCATTACCGATACAGATGAACTTCAGTTTTTCCTGGCAACCTCGGAATCAACTCTTGGACAAGGACTCCTTGATACCGGGCTGCTCAACATTAGCTCTCTGCATAACCAATCCATTACTCTTTGTTTTGCGCTTAAGTCAGCCAGCGCTGGCAGTCGCGTCAACATTCAAAACATCTCGCTCTGGCGCGATCCCTACAACGGCAATCAACCGCCAGTTGCCAATGCGGGCAATGACCTGATTGTAGCCGTAAGACCAGATGGATTTGCCGAAGTTGCCCTTGATGGCACAGCCACCACTGACCCCGACGGAAATGAATCGTTAGATTTTCGCTGGCTTTACCAAGATGGTCTGATCGCCTCTGGCAGCCAGCCGACAACCGAGCTGCCCATTGGTGTGTATCTGATTACTTTAGTTGTTACCGATATCGCTGGTAATACAAACGCCGACGAGGTGATAGTCGAAATACAAAAACCATTTATGCGGGGTGACTGTGAACCCGATAATGCCATTGACATCGGCGACGCCGTCTGTATCCTCGCCCACACTTTTTTTGAACAACCGATACCGTGCGAAGATGCCTGCGACTCAAACGACAACGGCCAAATTGATTTGGCCGATGCCATCTATCTTCTTAATTACATTTTTACCGCTGGACTTCTGCCTCCAGCGCCGTTCATTGAAAAAGGCCTAGACCAAACTCCCGAAGGTCTTGGCTGTCATCAATACTGATTTGCTCCTTGTATATATCAAAACCCCGACAACGATTCGTTGCCGGGGTTGTTTTTTGACTATATAAAATTTATTTTTCTTTCGAAGGTAAACTTTTAGAAATTCTGTACAACTGCCAAAATAAAAAAATGTTTACTAGGACAAAAAACGCTATGGGTAAATCAGACCTTAAATTATCCCTACCAGAATAAACTTCAAATATATTTTGTACTAATATCCACCAAGGAACCAAAACCAACAATACCCCCATCAACGCTTTATTTCTTGCCCCCCTTTTTCTATTTGAGCGTAAAATTACAGAACTATAAATAAGTAAATATCCGCCATAAAATAAGACCGCGACATATAAAATATAAAGCGGCAATAACGGAAGAAGCAAAGTTAATGTATAAGCATAATCTTTAACTATCCCGACTAATACATAAATTCCAAGCCCAACCGCACATAAGCCGTACAAAAATAACAAAACTGCCGTTGGAGTTGGCCAGAAATAACTCTTATTTACTTTTAAATTTTCCGCCATAAATTTAAACTTAGTTGTTTAACAACTATCCTCCCGCAGTCGCGGGACGGGATGAAGGCCAAGCCTTCATTATCTGCTTTTTATTATATCACAAATCAAATCTACTAGATAGTCTCCCTCCACTTCGTATCATTACTAAGGACGGGCTAAGCTGATTATCCTAAACGGCTCAATCACGGTTGAGCCGATTTTTGGGATTATGGGGTTTTATATTTTATTGATTTTCAATTATTTTTATTTCTGCTTCTGTTAAGCTATAAAGTTCATAAACTTTTTGGTCAATAATTTTATCCGTCTCCTCAATTTCTTTTCCTAATTCCAATTGTTCTACTCTCTTTTTATTTATTTCCCAGATTTTTCTCTATGATCGTCTACGCACAACATCTGGCAATTTGTTGCAATAGTTTTTCCACCCTCATGCCAAAGTTTTATATGATCGGCTTCCATTTTTTCTATTTCAAAATGTTTCTTGCATTTTTTGCATTTACCTTTTTGTCTTTCATAGGCTTCGCGCTTCATTTTGTCATTAAATGCGCGTATTGAAAGATATTTTTCTTGTCTTGTCAGGGCATAAGGATAGATACCCGATTTTTTTGTTACGTCTTCATCTTGCATTAATTTTGCAATCTCAACTTCTAATTTTTTGGCATTGAATTTTTTGTCTTTGAATTGGTTATATAGTTCGCCCCAATTCACGCTCGCCATTTCTTTTCGGTAATTGGGAAAGGTCTTACGCACCCAGGCAATTACGTCTTGAAAATATTGCCACAATTCTTCAGCATCTTTGTCGTGCTGATGTTTGGCCATATAATCTTCTATTTTGCCGTCGTTTATCCAAGACAGTGCGGTCTCTAAATACTCTTGCCGAATCGGCGAGCCGCTGACTAACGACCCCCCGTCATTTGCTAACAGATACGCCGCACAATTTGTCTTGCTGAATTTCAGTTTTGCATCAGACAACCAAGGCCCGGTATAAACCGCGTTGCGAATTTCCTGATCGGTTAATTTTTCACCGGCAATGTTAATGATCCTAAACCAATCCAGCCGCTCTCTATCCGTGCCTTCGCAGAAATAAATCATCAGCTCGTAATCCAAAATCTGATCCTGTTCCTCCTTGGTCAGGTTATGGAAATATCTTTCGTTCAGCGAAAAATCGCCATTCACATACTGCCCGATGCTAATTGTGCGCTGTTGGCCGTCCAGCATCTCAAAATTACCGTCTTCTTTAACCATCCAGTACATTACATTAAGCGGAAAATTCTGCTTGATGGTCTCAATCACTGCGTCACGCTGTTTACCAGAATACACAAACTCGCGCTGATATTTTGGGCGAATATCAAGCTTGCCGCTATACGCCACCACGCCCTCCTCGGCGCTGTCTTTATAGCCGACTACCACTTTACGAATTGGAATTTTGTGTAGATCAATTTTCATATTATTTTTTAATTATTTTTAGCATCTAATAATTTTTTAACTTCGCGATCAAAATCGGAAATATAATTTTTATCTTGGATCTTATTAAATTTTTCATATTCGCCCAAAGCCAGCGCTTCGGCAACTTCATGACTTATATTACCGGCGTTCTCTAAAATATCCCGTTCATTAAATTTTAGAAAAGCATCTAATTTTTCCACCCAGTCTTTCATATACATTACTATTCCCTTTTCCGCCTGCATCTCGGCAAAACTTAAATACATATCAACAATTCTATTTAGCTTATCGAGTTCTTTTTCTTCTAAATAATTTTTAGCAATCACTACATCAGTTCCTCTGATTTTTCCTTTTGGCGCATATTTCCAGGTAGTAAGCCCCATATTCGGCTTTCTGCTGTCTGCGCGCTCCTTGATTATTTCAGCGGCGGTTTTACCGGTAATGGCAAAATGCAATTTATTTTGCACAGTGGCAAAAAATTTTATGGTAATATCGCTGTCCGGAGAATAATCAGCGCTGCATTGAGAATATATATCTGTTATTTTTTGATATAACCTTCTTTCGCTGGAACGAATATCTCTCACTCGGGCCAGCTGTTCCTCAAAATAATCCTGACCGAATATACGATTTGGATTTTTTAGACGTTCATCATCCATTGTAAATCCTTTAATAATATATTCTTTTAACCGTTCCGTAGCCCAGATGCGAAAATGAGTCGCCTTAGAGCTATTGACCCGGTAACCAACAGATATAATAGCGTCCAAATTATAAAATTCAATATCTCTTTTCACATCTCGACCTCCTTCATTTTGAACTTGTGCAATTTTTGCACAAGTTGAATTTTTATCTAATTCACCCGCTGAAAAAATATTTTGCAAATGTTTTGTTACCACGCTCCTATCCACATCAAAAAGTTCAGCAATCTTTGCTTGTGTAAGCCAGATATTTTCATCATGCAAAAAAATCTCCACCTTTACTTTGCCGTTTGGAGTAGTATAAAGCAAAAATTCAGTAAAACTGTTATTTGGAACTATTTGTTGTTTTTTCTTGGGCATAATTTATTATTTAGTCTTCGGTGTTGTAGATGATAATTTGGTTGCCTGCCTGCGCCGGCACGGCAGACAGGTTTTTATTTTGATTGGTCATGAAATTATTTTTTACTCTCTTCTAACGTTCTATAAAACAATTCAATAATTTCATTTAATTCTTGATAAACTTTTTGAAAATTCCAGCCATGACGATCTTCTCGAGATAATTGTATTCTACCTAAACAAAGATGGGCTAATTGTTTATCTGCTTTAAATTTTACTTCCTTTAAAAAATCAGACATCTCGGGTCTTATTTCTGCCCATTTAATGTTTTCCGATAAAAAATCCTGTGCGATAATATCATCCGGATATTTTTTCTTATTTCCGTAAAAGAAAAAAATTAAAACTCTTGCATGTAATGCTAAAGATTCTACTAAACAATTTATACCAAATTGGTTTAAATTGTTTTTCTTATTTGTCCAAGCACAACAAGTGTTTTTTAACATATCAATTTCATATTTTAAATTTTCATCTAATTCTTGTTGCGTTGGAATAAAATTATTTTCTGACATAAAAACTATTTTTTTACTTTCTTTTTTTTATAATAACCCTCGCATAAATACTTGAATATAACTCGCCGGTTTTCGCATCTTTGAATACTGGATCAATATCTATTGCCGGATTATACTTTCTATACAAAGTACCCTTAGCGTTCATTGTAAATTTACCGGTAGGCTTACCTTGTTTCAATATTTCCATTTTCTTATTATTTGTAAAATCTATACTACCAACGATGCCCAACGCTATAATTTTAAATTGGTCAGGATTATATTTATCAATAAAAGTAACGGGCACACCCATAGCGCCAGCATAATCAACTGGAATTTCAGAATACTTATCGACATTAATTGCATCATAATTGTCATACTTTGGATATTCCTCGGGGGTATATTTTTTATAAAGAGTAATATCTTGCTTATGTTTTTCAACTTCAAGATTTGTAAACCAGCAAGAAGAAGAAACACGCGCGATTTTTTTGCCATCTTTATCAATATGATGAAAATATTCCCAATCATCTGGCACTACAAAAAACATGCCGACATTAAAGTTAGTGTAGCCGGTACGAAGTTTGTCGTCTTTAATTAATTTAAAAATTTCTTTATAAGTTAGAGCATTCGTATTGCCGATTATCAAAAACTTCTTACCATATTTCACCAGTTGCGCGACATATTCGCGAAACAAAGAAAACGGAGGATTGGTGCAAACAATATCAGCTTCTTTCAATAGTTCTATACATTCATCGCTTCTAAAATCGCCGCCATCTTTTAGCGGCGCGGCGGTGTTTTTATTATGCTTTAGTAAATACTCCACATCGTCAAGGTTAACCGCACCATCGTTGTCGCTATCCGGCACTTCCTTGATTTCAATTTTAAATGGCTCTTTGCCCGATGGTTTTAAACCTTCCACCTCAAACAGCGGTAATTGCCCGCCGACAATCGGTGATTTAACATAGCTTGTGGTGATAAGTTTTTTAAGTCCCAGCGCGTTAAAATTGGCAGCAAAATATTTAAAGAAGTTGCTCTCAAATGGATCGTCGCAATTACAATAAACAACCTTGCCCCGAAATTGTTTTTTGTAGTGCTTAAGTTCTTTTTCAATATCAATGAGCTGGGTATAAAATTCGTCTTTTTTTGCTTGACTTGCTTTGTGCAAATTTTTATTTGATGACTTTTTATTCATAAAATTATTCTTCGCTTTCAATTCTTAGATTCATTTTTTTGCCATATTTTTTCATTTTTGTCCAATTTTAATTCTGTTTTAATAATAGCTTTAATATGCCATAAAGTCAACCGCAAACGCCTAAACTTTGACAATAAAACGAGATTACAATTCTTGTGGGTTTTGAGTTAATGAACAACTATGAGCACAGAATTCCGTCTCGCCGTTGGCAGAGAAAACGAGGCGTGATATAATAAATATAGTTAGTTATTAATAAACAAATTATGACCAAGCTTATCCAATTAAAACTTTTGAAAATAAAATACAGCGGCGATTCTATCGGTCGTAATATCCGTATTGAAGTTGAAGCTCTCGGCAAGTTTTTGCGCATTGACAAAAAAATTAAAGCCGGCGCCACCGCAGAAATAAACCGCGAACTTGGCAGATTTGAAACCGACCGAGAATTATTTCAGGCCAATGTTCTGATTACCATCATTGAAAAGGATTTACTATTTAATGATATCAGTAGCACCAGCGGCAACATAAAAATTAATACCACTGTCACCAAATCACAGCAGTTTGTTTTTGAAGTCCAAATAAAAGAAACCCGTTCGATATTAAGGAAATTCTGGGGCAAAGCCACTGCTATTTTTAAGATAACCTTAATAGCAGACGCATCAGATGCGATAAGGTATGTGCCAGATGATGATGAAGCTAAAGGATGGATTAATGTGCGACTTGATGATGATAAATCTACGGAGTCTCTACCGGCATATTTGAAAGTGAAAATTGAACACCCCGATGATAAACGGGAGTATTTTACGATTTTAGAGGGTCCGTATCGCGGCAGACCAGCATCGGTTGCTCTTAAGGACGACGGCTCTTCCTGGCTTATTTCCGACTTTAAACATGAAGCGGTGGTGCGAGCGACTTATTCAATTGCTCAAAAAACATTGATTTTAAATAGCAAAAAATATAAAACCGTTGATTATCTAAAAGCGCCTTGGGAAAAAGGGATGTACGATATTGAAATACCGGATTATCCGCACGAAGGCGGTAGAAACTATCTCAAAAAATCTAAACGAGCCATGACCTGGTTTAGGATCGGGCATAGCGGCGAAAGATATCTGCATACCGGCGGTCGGTCGCTTGGATGTATAACTGTGGTTGAAACTAACCGCTGGCTGGAAATTTATAATTTATTAATCAAAGCGCGCAAAGGCGACTTTATGAGCGTTGGCGTGCTTGAGGTGATTGATTGATTATGACTTGGCGTTTTCCTAAAGTGACGAAAATTCTAGTTGTTCTCGGAGTAACGCTGTTTGGAGCAACAAGCCTGTTTGTTTGGCAACATTACCCTTTCGGCGTTAAACAATATAACACCATTGCTCTTGGCATGCGGGCGGCAGAAGGCGCTGGTACCCCCACTATTTGGGCTCCACCATACCGCACCGTACCAGAATCCCTTTTCTATGTGTATTCGCTTGGTAATGAACATATGTGTATTGGATCGGATTGCGGCATGGGAGGATATTTTATTGAATGTCTTGGTGGATGGCTGTCTGGATACAAAGTAATAACAGAAGAATTCGATTATGGCCTGCGTGATGCTGGGGTAGATATGGAGAAACAAACTATTATCACGATCGCCGACAAAGACGCCAAAATTGTTGGTATTTACCCCGGCGCTCGCATTAGAAATCTCCCCTATATTATGCGCAACCACCGTAATCTCGTTTCCAAAGACAGTTTTAAGGAATGTTCAGATTTATTACCGCGGCGATGGAAATGAATTGTTTTTTGAAAACTAAAAATCCCATCAGCGCTACTTAACTGATGGGATATTTTTTATATAAACAATAATTACAGCTTCACATTCAGCAAATTTCTGGGTTCATAGCGCTTGAGGCTTTTTTCGGTTTGATTTGGAAGGTTTTGCTTAAATTTTTGACGGTGATAATTTTGGGCATAAAAAATTTCAATTACTCTTCCGCCTCCCGCCTCGCCGCTACATACCGACAATAATCGCAATCCTTGCTTGCCGCCGGGATTGTCTCCGCCGCTAAACATTTCTGCGCCGCTAAAATCGCCCCCTCAACCCAACTATCGTCCCCCTTATAAGGAATAATTTTTACGTCAAACTCCAGCCGCCCGTCAAACGCCTCAAGGTCCGTCCGCCCGTTGACATAAACAAAATATCCCGTGTCCGCAACCTTAAATCCGTTTTGCCGAAACAGCCACTGATAAACCTCCATCTGCCTTTTGTAAGAAATCTGCCAATCTTTATCTAATGTAACTTCCTCATCTTTTGCAGTCGCTTTGTAATCAACAACAATCAGCTCGCCCTGCGGATTTACCCAAACATCATCAATCCCGCCGCGCACAATTAGCCCCGTCGGCTCGTGCCAAACCTGCACCCCGCGCTTCATTGAATCCCGCCACTCTTCAATTTTTTCGTGCCGAAGCGGTATTGCGTCAATCCCGTATTTTTTCATCAGCGGATGCGGCTTGCCGGCCGCCCGATGAATATCAAATTCTTTTTTTAACAAGGCGTCAACGGCCCGATTTAAATTAAACGGAAAACCTTCCGGCCGCTTTAGCCCCAACCGGTTGTCTAAATAAAAACACCGCGGGCATTCTAAAAATAAATCTAACTTTCCCCGGCTTAAGGTAAAATAATTTCTTCTTTTTGGATCATAATTCCATTCCGCGCTTCTTGGGATATTATAAAATTTTGACATAAATTTTGATTTGTTCAAACTGGCTTTCTTGTCCGCCGTAGTCCCGTCCCGCAGGCGCGGGAGGACGGAGACGGAAGCCAAGGTCGCTCTCACTGGCTTTAGCCAAAATCGTTCAAACTGGCTTTAGCCAAGGTCGTTTCTTTCTTGCCGACTTTAATCAAAATTTAGGCGACCTCCCCTAAAGGGGGTTAGAATTATTCTCACTGGCTTTAGCCAAAATCATTTCATTCTTACCGGCTTAATTTTTACATGCTTAATCAATCTACCAATCTAAAACATTTTAAATAAATTTTTTCGCCCAAATCATTAAGTTCTTCGCGCCGCTTCTCGTCTGTCGGACAACAAGCATACCAACTCTCCTTTTTCCCGCCCAATAATTTCCATTCGCAACCCCCCAATTCTTCGCAATCATAATCTGCTAACTCCGACTGCGGAACCATCGCGTCGCCAATATTGCACTCATCATCCAAGTTTACGTATTCCATCTTCTCCCGCTTTCCGCACCCCGTAACTAATATCACGACCAAAAATCCTAAGGTTAAAAAAATAATTTTTTTCATAACAATTTAACAATTTAACAATCCGTCGTAGTCGTATTCGTATCTATTAGTCCCGCTTAGCGGGATTGGCATCGCATTATTAGTATCGCACTTCGTCAGTCAACAATTTGACAATTTGGCAATTTAACAATTCGTCGTAAACATCCCTCATTTCATTATATCATAAATTTTGCTCACTGCGTAATTCCCCTCTCTCCCGCGCGTATGTGGCGTGAAAGGTGACGGGGAGCGCTCTTCTCCCTCTTTCGCAAAGAGGGAAGATTAAGGAGGAGAATCAACAATTTAACAATAAAACAATTTAACAATTCAACAATTTGACAATTTATCCTAATGTCTAAAATTACCAAATTACTTAATTACCAAATTACTGCTCTTATGTAATCTAAAACTAATCAATTTTTTCTTTTAAGCCTTGAATATGCTGAACATACGCCTCCTTATTCTCTTCCTTAATCGCCTCGCCCGGCGGTAAAACTTCCCGCAATGGATTTATTTTTGTCCCAAATTTTACCATCTCATAATGCAGGTGCGGCCCCGTTGATAGCCCCGTTGACCCGACATACCCAATCGTCTGCCCCTGCTTAACTTTCTGTCCGTACGACACTGCAAACTTAGACATATGCGCGTAATTTGTCGTGTAAGTTTCATTATGCCGAATACTGACTTTGCGTCCATAACCATTATCCCAGCCCGCGAACACCACCGTCCCGTCGCCAACCGCCCGAATCGGCGTCCCGGCCGCCGCCGCGTAATCAATCGCCCGGTGTCCGGTTGAAATATCAAACGCCTGAATATAACGCCGGCCCGTCGTGAAGCCCGACGAAATATATTTATACGCCACCGGCGCTTTTAAAAATATTTTCTGCACCGATGCTCCTTGCTCATCATAATACCCATCTTTATCCGCCCCCGGCTCCTGCCAGTTAAACGCGTAAAAAACTGTTCCGTCATTTACAAATTTTCCCGCCAAAATTCTCCCCGGCATGATATATTCCCCGTCCAAATATCTTTCTTCATAAACAAATTTAAACGTGTCTCCTTTCCGCACATCCATTGCAAAATCAACTGACCATTGAAAAACTTCTGCCAGCCCAATTATCGCCCGCTCATCAATCCCTGCCCCAAGCGCCGCCTCATACATTGACGTCTCAATCACTCCGTCTGAAACTTTTTCTCGCACTTCATAAGGAATTATCACTCTCTCCGCCACCCAGTCGCCGCCCACTGTCTCTTCGTTGTTTTTTGTGTTTTCGTGATTTTGTGTTTTCTGTGTTTTTGTGTTTTCTGTGTTTTCTG
>CAYHQU010000005.1:11626-17960 GCA_964358955.1 uncultured Gammaproteobacteria bacterium
TCCTCGCTATCAATTTGATAAACAAATTTTACCAACTCACCCGATTGCTTATCATAATACAGTTCAAGCGTCCTGCCCGCCCTGATTTTTGTTAAATCATAAACATCTTTAGCCGCCGCAAAAATCGCCGTCGCAATCTCCGGCGTGACTGACGCCTCCGCCATCAACTTCCCAAACGTCGCTCCGTCCAAAATCTGAAGCTGCCTAATCTCAAACAAATCCTCCTCTTTCTGTTCTGGTAGTTTATTCTCATTTATACCCTCCGCTTTCTGCCTATCAAAAAATTTAAACCCTAAAACCAACAACCCCGCCGCCAAAATTATAATGATAAATTTTATATATTTCATAAATTTCATACCCCACTAGAGGAGATTCAATTACCAATTACCAATTACCAATTTACTATACCCTACCCCCAAAAATCCGTCAAAAAAACTTATTGACAACCTCCATTATAGGGTATATAACTAATTTATAGTCTCGTTCTTTCAAAGTTGGGACAAAGAGTGGGGGATGAAATTATGGTAAAACTTAAAACCGCAAAAAAACCTGATCTAAAAAAATCACGCGGTTTTAGCTGGAAAACAAAAATATACCCGGATATAAAAATTCGTTTTTTTGATTCTCCGCGCGAGGAAAGCCAGCGAGAACTTGAACAAATAACTGCCTGCTTTATTGAAGAATTTTTTAACCAGCCCTGCGATATTGATCTTCAATTTGGCGTTCATGAAGGCCGCCTCTTCATCTTTGGAATAATCTGCTCCTGTTGTCAATTAGCGCTTGCGGACTGCCAAAATATTCTCTACAATTTAAATCTCATGCTCATTGAAATCTCAACAAAATTTCCCCACGTAAACTACCTTGTCCGCCTTGTCCAAAAATGCCGTATTACAAAAATAATCTATTAAAAAAACTCCAAGCCGACTTTCAAAGCCGGCTTTTTCTATTATATTACAAATTTTGCAATCGATTTTTTGTGGCACTGTCCCTCGATTAGGGACATAAAACTATTGATTTATTGCGAAAATTACATTAACTATCATTGCCTGCATGCAGACAAAAAACTCAGTTTAATAAATAATTTTAATGTGATTATGCCTAAAAAAATTTTGTCCCAAGCGTTCCTTAAATTTAGTCGTTAAGCATGGTTTTAAAAAATTACTGTCATGTCCCTAATTTAAGGACAGTGCCCTTTTTGTCATTGCGAGCCCCGTGGCATCGGGGCGTGGCAATCTCGAAAAATCTTCTCGCAGAGATTTTTCGCAACGGACACTACTCTTATAGGATAATCCTACAGAAGCAATGCACCCAGCGATCCCGCTTAGCGGGATCGGGATTGCCACGCCCCCGTGCGCCGACGGGGGCTCGCAATGACAAAAGGGTTTGTAACATGCTACATGATTAAAAAGCTCGCATTAAAATAACGCGAGCTTTTTCAATTTTATCCGCCGGCTCCAAAAACATTTTTATATGTTGCCAGCAGATAAAATCCTATAACCAAAGTACCAATACCAAGCATAAGCATGCTTGTTGTCAGCGGCAAAGCGCCGAGCGTTAAACCAAACGCGCCCATAAAAACAAACTGTCCTAAATTGCAAGCAGTTGATTTAATCGACATCATCGTCGCCCGTCTTTCCGAACTTAAATGATCATGCAAAAAATGGCTGATGAACGGCCCTAAATAGCCGCGCACCATATTTTGCAGCAACACCAGCATCACCATCGGCATCACTATCCAGCTTGCCATTGCTATAATCGGCAGCGCTAAAAGCGCAATCATCAAAACCAAGCTCAATCCCTCTGGCAGCCATTTGCTAATCCGATCCGACCAAAAACTGGCGGCCGCCGCGATTACATTCATCCCGAAAAACAACCAGCCATAATATTCAAGCGGCAAAGACACGAGTTCAAAATATGGATTGTAGGAAAAAAACCAAATTTTAGACACCACGCTTATCGTCACTACATAACCAATTATCCATTTTATTTTTCTATTATTGGCAACAAACAAAATGCTCAATTTCATCGTGTCCAAAAATTTTTTCCATCCATAGTGCAGCTCGCCCCTTGGCGGCTCTAAAAAATTATAAGTGACTATTGCGTTAACTGCCAAAAACGGCAACGATAAATATAATGGCAGCCGCAAATTTATCTTTGCCAGATAGCCAACCAGAAGCGAGGTGAAAGCCAGTGTTATCAGCCTAGCCGCCATCGCCCGTCCTTCAACCAGCTTAAATTTATGCGCTTGCCCGCCCGCCTTCAATGTGTCATAAAGCAACGAAGAATCCGCGCCCGAAACTAGCGCCGCGCCCACCGCCCAAACCATATCCGCCGTCCAAGCCCAAGCCGGACTTTCTGCCAGCGCAAAAAACAGCGTATCAAAAATCAGCAAAAACGTTCCCCAAAAAACTGTCTTGCGTCTGCCAATCAAATCCGCCAGCGCTCCCGTCGGCACATCTAAAAACACCATCACCGCTACCGCGGCCGCTTCCATCAGATAAATTCCGCCCAAACTCATCTTCGCCACGTTCTGCAAATACAAAATCAAAATCGGTCCCCAAAACAGCGGTTCTCTTAAAACCTGAAACCAAAAATACAGTCGCAAATTTCTTTTTACCTCTTTCTGATTCATAATTTTCCTCCCTTAGTTTCTCCCTCTCCCCTTGTGGGAGAGGGTCGGGGTGCCTGCCCGTCCGAAGCTCTGCAGAGCGTAGGCGGGAGGGGCCTCTTTCCCTAAAGAACAAAAAATCTCACCTACCCCACTCTTGTCATCCCGAGCGAGTCCCGCTTAGCGGGACGAGTCGAGGGATCTCGATCCCGCTTAGCGGGATCGCGGCCAACATTGCTCTTGTAGGATCAACCCGCAAAAACCTGCCTCCGCCCCCAATAAAAAATATCTCGACCTTTGTTCAGTCGAGATATTCCTTATCTAAATATTTTAATATTTATTATGTTATCATATCCAAACTAAACAAAGGTAAAAAATGGTCGCCGGTATTGCTTAAGACAATACCAAAAACCATAGCTGATTTAACAGCATAACAACAATTGTTTAGTTTTGGATTTCTAATTTCCATGGATTTGTTTAAATAATTATATTCTAACCCTACCATATTCTTAAATTCTTGTCAAAAAATTCGTAATCTAAAATCTGAAATCTAAAATCTGCAATCAGAACATCCTCTCAATCTCCTCCTTATAATGCCCCTCAATCACGTGCCGCCGCAGTTTCAGTGTCGGCGTCAACTCATCTTTCTTTTGGGAAAACTCATCAGCTATTAAAATAAATTTATAAATCTTTTCATAATCCGCCAACTCCGCCGTCGCCTTATCTAACCGCTCGCGGTAAAGCTGTAAAACTTGCGGCTGCTCTAATAGCTCTTCCAAACTATGATAATTTATATTTTGCTGTTTAGTGTATTCTTCAAGCTCCTGCATATCCGGCACAATCAGCGCTCCCAAACATTTCCGGTTATGTCCTAAAACCATTGATTGCATCATAAATCTATCGGCGTTTAAATTATTTTCAATTACTTCCGGCCAAATATTTCGTCCGCCCGAAGTCACGATCATCTCTTTTTTCCTGCCGATTATAAATAAAAAATATTCATTATCAATAAATCCTAAATCGCCGCTATGAAAAAATCCCTGCTCGTCAATCGCCTGCTTCGTTGCCTCATTATTGTTCCAATAAGTCTGCATCACATTCGGTCCCTTAATTAAAATCTCTTTGTCATCGGCGATTTTTACCTCAACGCCCATCAGCGGAATCCCCGCGCTTCTGATTTTTCTCTTGCCTTCTTTATTGACTGATACCACCGGCGCCGTCTCCGTTAACCCATACCCTTCTAAAATTAAAATTCCAATTTTATCATAAAACCGCGCTAGCTTCTCGCTTAAAGACGCCCCGCCCGAAATTGTCAGCCGCAGCCGCCCGCCCATCTTTTTTCTAATCTGCCGAAACGCCAAAAAATCGCCTAAATAAAACTGCCAGCCGCCGCGCTCTTGGTTTAGCGCCCAAGAAAAAATTTTTCGCGCGTATGGCCTCTTCTTTTTTAGCTTCTCCCAAATTGAATCAAACATTTTTTCAAAAATTCTCGGGACCGAAATCATTATCGTCGGCTTAATCTCTTTTAAATTTTTTGGCAACGCCGCCGTATTCTCCGCATACGCAATCGTGCATCCTCGCGACAGCGGCGCGTAATAGCCAGCTGTCCGTTCTAACACGTGCGACAGCGGCAAAAACGATAAAAATACATCCTTGTGCGTAATCGGCACATAATCCATCGCCGCCCGCGCGTCAAATAAAAAATTATAATGTGTCAGCGTTACCCCCTTTGGCAGCCCCGTTGTCCCCGATGTATAAACAATGCTGCAAATATCATTATGGTCAACAACTTGTTTTGATTTTAAACTAAATTTTTTTCCTCTAACCAACTCCTCATCAAAATTTATCAGCGGTTTTGAACATTCAATCTCGTCCGGATTATCCAAATCAAAATAAACTATTTTTTTTAAATCAACTAATTCTTTTTCAACCAGCAACACTTTATTTAACTGCTGCTCATTGCTGACAACTAAAACTCGGCTGCCCGAATCGGCTAAAATATGCTTTATAATTTTTGGACTTAATGTCGTATGAATCGGGACAACAATTGCGCCTAAATTCATTATTGCTAAATCTGCGATTACCCACTCCGGCCGGTTCTCCGACAAAATCGCGACCCGATCCCCCTTCTCCACTCCAAGCGCGATTAACGCCGAAGAAAAATATTCAATTCTTTTTTTTAGCTCCCGAAAACTTATCCCAATATAAGAACCGCCCTTCTTATACATCAGGGCTTTTTTATGCGGATGTCTCTCCGCCGCCTCAATTATCGCTTTTGGAATTGTATTTTGCATAAAATTCATTAAAACACAAGAACATTAAAACAAGAAAACAAATCTAATAAATTATAAACCGCCAAATAAAAAATTGTTTTTATGTTTTCATGTTTTCCCCGGCAGAGTCTCCCGCCGGGGACTCTGCCGCAGCTTCCCTTATCCCGTCAATCAACAATTTAACAATTTATCAATTTAACTTAATTCCTTTATAAACTCATAAATCCGTCCGTAAATTTCTCCCCGCCGCTCCGATTCCGTCAACGTATGAAATCTGCCATTAAGCCAGCACACCTTTTTATAATCACTTCCTAATTTTTCATGCAACGTCTGCGCGCTCCTCGGGTGCACAACCGGATCCTTGTCCGCGTGCACAATCAATGTCGGCGTCTTTACCTTTCCTAAATTCGGTAGCGTTATTGTCTCAATAAATGCTAAAAAATTATTTAAACTTTTAATCGGAATTACCGGATAGCTGATATTTTCCGCCACGTTAACATAATCGTCATGATAATGAACGCCCGGCTTCCGATAATATTTTTTCATCCAACCATAAGTATAATATCTTAATTTAATTATAGCATGATTTTTTAATCTTATTGGCGCGCCCAGCGACACAATTCCTTTGATTGTGCTAAATCTTGTTGCCAAATCAAACGCTAAATTGCCGCCAAAAGAATTTCCAATCACAAAAACTTTTTTAACCTTCTGACTTATTTCTATAAATGCTTCATCAACCGACCGCTGCCAATCAGCAATCGTTGTCTTCATCAAATCTTCCGGCGATGTCGCATGCCCCGCTATCACCGGACAAAAAACTGTCAAATTTTTCCCCGCCAAAAAATTCCCCAGCTCCCGTAACTGATACGGCGAACTAGTAAACCCATGAAGCATCATTACTCCAACCTCCTCGCTTTTCAAAATAAAAAAAGGCTCTCCGCCTTTCATAAAAACTCCCGAATTTTCTTTCCGGATATTATTATTTCTTAAGTTGTCTGCCGTCTCCGCCCCAGCGCCCGACTCGTTCATCCGGCCTTTCCCCTCTGCTGCCGGCGGAGTGGAAAAAGGTGGAAGCATACCGATCTCATTTGCCATATTTGTTAAATCTTAAATCTGAAATCTTAAATCCAAAATCTATCCACGCCACCTTATATCCTAACACAAAATCTAAAATTGTCAAGTTTTAACGTGCGCATAAATTCTGGATATCATGTTGATAAAACTAACTTGCCCCTGGGCGGAATCGAACCACCATCTCATCCTTAGGACGGATTTGCTCTGATCCATTGAGCTACAGGGGCCTATAATTATCATAACTTTAAATCCGCAGTTTAGCAACCTATAAATATTTAAACTTCATCTTTTGTCTTCCCCCTCACACGAAAGCGGATTGCTTGCCCACCGTGTGAAACAAGGCGAAAGTGGAGGTGAGAGGCGAGATAGTGTGCAGGAG
>CAYHQU010000006.1:0-17939 GCA_964358955.1 uncultured Gammaproteobacteria bacterium
AACAACTTGTCTTGTCCGGCCGCGTCTCCGAATATGATATGCAAAAAGTCGCCGTTAAACACGGCCTGGTAACCATGCTCCAAGACGGCCTCCTTAAAGCTCTAAAGGGAATAACATCAGTTGACGAGGTCTTCCGCGTCGCCAAAGACATTACTCAAAATTATTAATCATATTTTTCGGCTGTCTGTTGGTGTCCTCGCCAGCAGACCCAAACCCGTCCTACCAAATTTATCCGTCTTATACATCTTGCCTCGCTGCAATAAAAAAACCACCAACCTAAATTGGTGTCTTTTTTTTCCTCATTCATCATTACTCATTACCCGTTACCCGTCCCTCGTATTTCAATCTCCCTAGCCATCTCTCCCTTATGTTTAATTTTAATCTTAATACAATCTTTCGGCAGTAACTTTTCAATTCTCTCCGGCCATTCAATTACTGTCACTGCATCTTCTCGTCTAAAATACTCCATTGCCCCAATATCTTCTATTGCAGAAGCATTATCAATTCTATAACAATCAATATGCACAAAACTTTTAACTTTGGACTTTTGACTTTTAACTTGAAACACTTTCATTAAAACAAACGTCGGACTCGTGATTATTTTTTTTATTCCCAGCCCCCGCGCTATCCCCTTAATCAGCGTCGTCTTCCCCGCCCCCAGTTCTCCATACAAACATAAAACCTCGCCGCCCTTAAGCTGGCTGGCAATTTTCTCGCCAAGTTTGATGGTCTCATGTGCTGAATTTGTGATGATTTTTTTCATATTTGAAAACTTTCTACCTGACTTTAGTCAGGGTTGGCGGGCTTCAGCCCGCCTGCTCGCCGAAGGCGAACATCAGTGTGACTGCGGACGGTTAAGAATAAACCTTATTTAGCGCGATGACGCACTTGCCTTTGGCAAGTTGGGCGGCTTCCGCCAGAGGTGGATCAGCCTCGGGCTGAAAAGCTGCCAAACCCCGACTAAAGTCGGGTAGAAACCTCGCCGCCCCTAAACTGCTTGGCAATTTTTTCACCAAACTTCATTGTCTCTTTCTCTGATTTTGTTATAACTTTTTTCATACCATTATAATTCCTCTCCCGCGCGGGAGAGGAATTGGGTGAAGGGGCGTTACCCCTTCTTAATTCTGTCTAAAATCTCTTGTGCTACCTGTTCTATTGACTTTCCTTCCGTCTGAACCACTTCTCCATAATCAAACTTTGATACTAAACTATAAACTGCTCTCGCCGACAGCTCTCCATGTGTCTTCTCTCTATTTTTGTCTCGCTCAATACAAACTTCAACCGGCGCCTTAAGTGTAAAACCAAATATCTTTGCGTCAATATTTTTCTCTAAATCTTCTATTGCTTCTTTATAATAAAAATTTCCATCAAGCACCACTGGTTTGATAGATTCTAAAACCTTCTTAATTCGGGGAATTAAAATTTTGTTCGCTTTTAAAAAATTTTCAATAGGAATATCTTCTTCTACTTTATCTAAATTTGCTTCACTTAAAATTCTATCAACTGCAATGTATTCCCCACCCAAAACTCGAGTCAACTTCTCTGCAACTGTCGACTTCCCGACTCCCAGCGGCCCCCTGATTATAACAACGTAGCTCATATGCTTAATTGAAAATTAATCCCCTATCTCCAAATTAGGGTCTACCTTTATTTGTCGCCACGACATCGGCTTACTGTAGTATCCGGCAACCGCCACCATCGCCGCGTTATCCGTACATAATTTAAAGTCCGGCACCACAAAGCTAAAACCAAACGCCGCCGCCTTCTTCCCCAGCTCCGCTCGTAAAACTTTATTTGCCGCCACCCCGCCGGCCAAAATTATTGTCTTTGTCTTAAACTTTTTTGCCGCCCCAATCGTCTTGCTAACCAAAACATCCGAAACTGCTTTCTGAAACCCCGCCGCCATATCCCGAACATATTCGTATTCATTCGTATCATTCGCACGAATTCGTATATTAGCATTTCGCTCATGATCTCTAACCTTATATAGCACCGAAGTCTTGATGCCCGCAAAGCTAAAATTAAAATCACCCGACCCAATCATCGGCCGCGGCAGCTTAATTTTTTCCGCATCACCGCTTTCCGCCGCCTTAGAAATCTCCGGCCCGCCCGGATACCCCAGTCCCAAAATTTTTGCGACTTTATCAAACGCCTCGCCGGCCGCATCATCAACTGTCTGCCCAACTTTTTTAAAACTTCGCACATCCTTCATATATACAAGTTCGGTATGTCCTCCCGACACAATTAGCGCAATCGTCGGAAACGTCAACTTTTGACTTTTGACTTTTGACTTTTGACTTCTACTCAGCAACGCTGAGTAGACATGCGCTTTAAGGTGATTCACTCCCGCAAGCGGCTTGCCCCAAACATAAGCCAGCGTCTTTGCCGTCTCAACACCGACCAGCAAAGAAGTAATCAACCCCGGTCCGTAAGTGACGGCAATTTTATCAATTTTATTCGGCTCAACCCCGGCGGTCTTAAGCGCCTCATCAATCACCGGGATTATATTTACAAGATGATTTCTCGCCGCGACCTCCGGCACTACTCCGCCATACTTTTTATGAATCTTCACTTGCGACGACACAACATTAGATAAAATTCCAAAACTTTTAACTTTGGACTTTTGACTTTTAACTTGTATAACCGCCGCCGCCGTCTCGTCACACGATGATTCTATGCCTAAAATAATCTGATCTCTATTTGTTTTCATGTTTTAATGTTTTAATTAGTATCATAATCATAACAAAATTAATTTAAGAAATCAATCATAAATAATATTCTCAAAAATAAAAATAAACTGTGAAACATGTTGGGAATTCTTAAAAACCTAAAACGCCAATCCCGTCAAACCCATCCAAACTCCTACTCGCAATATAACGCGATCGCGCTATTTTGCGAGTGGAAAAAATTTTCTACCTTGTAAAATTCCTAAAAAGAAACTCTGCCAACCTAAAAAGTCAACAACCAAATCCCGTAAATAGATTAAAATAGTTCAGCCGCATATTTTAATCTACAAAAAACCAATCAATAAAAACCGCGCCAAAACTATCATACTACTGTGAATTACAAAACTCATATAATTTTAGCTTAGTTTCAGGCTCTGTTTCGATTGGTTTAGTGATATAATTCTTATAAAATTTTATATCCTCATCTTCTTTACCTTCGCTACAACCAGCCGAATCTTTTCATAACCAATCTCGGCCGGCAGCTTCTCCTTAATCGCTCCCAGGAATAAATCGCCCTGAATTTTTCCCATTGCCAACAAAATCTGCGCCTGCTCGTCAGCGCTAACATACTTATCAATCTCAAAGCCCCCGCCGGCCAAATACCATCTAACCAAATGCCCAAAAATCGTGCTAACCCCTAAACTGCGAACGCTGGCAATCTGCTCGGGAAACATTCCCTTCTGATACAAATCAACTGTTTCCAAAACTGTATCCGACAACGCCGATTCTCTTTTCTTGACTTCCTCTTCAGCCATCTTCACCTCGGTCTCGGCCTTCTGCCGGCTCCAGCTAAAATCTAAACACGCATCGCATCCCTGGCAGTTTTCGCCAAAATTTTTTAGCTCCGGATCGTCAAAATATTCTAAAATCTTTTTGCGCCGACAACCGCCTGAAAGCGCGTAATTCATAATTGATTCCAACTGCCGATATTTAACGGCTAAAACTCGTTTTATCTCTTTCCACGGCTTTCCCTGCTCAATCATCTCCGCGCGGCTCTTTTGGATAAAAAAATGATGCAGCCCTTTGTCCGCATCGCTGTAAAGTAAAACGCAGTAGGCCGTCTCCCCGTCCCGACCCGCCCGGCCCGCTTCCTGATAATACCCTTCCAAAGACGACGGCATTCCGACGTGAATTACAAACCGCACATCCGCCTTATCAACCCCCATTCCAAACGCGATTGTCGCCACAATAACCTTAAACCGATTTTCCATAAATTCATTTTGCACCCGCGTCCGTTCGTCTGCCTTCATGCCGGCGTGATAATGCGTCGCCGCAACACCATGGCTCCGAAAAAATTCCGCCAGCTCTTCGGTGTTGCTGCGCGTAATCGCGTAAACAATTCCCGAACCCGAAAGCGACTTAATAATTCTTAGCGCCTCATGCGGCCGCTGATTTTTTGACAAATCCGTCTGGACAAAAAATTTTAAATTCGGCCGATTAAATCCTCTGACAAAAACTGCCGGCCGCCTTAAGTCTAGCCGTCTGATTATATCTTGCTTAACCTCCGGCGTCGCTGTTGCCGTAAATGCCGCGACTGTCGGCCTCTTGCGCAGACTTTCAATATAATCTTTAATCAATAAATAATCCGGTCGAAAATCATGCCCCCATTGTGACACGCAGTGCGCCTCGTCAACCGCCACTAATTTAACATCAAGCTCCGAAAACCAATCCCTAAACCCGCCGCTGGAAAATCGCTCCGGCGCGATGTACAAAATTTTTGTTTGGCCGCGAGAGACAGCCGCCATCCGCTCCGAAATTTGGCTTGACGATAAACTACTATTTATAAAACTCGCGCCGATTCCCCGCGCCTGTAGCCCGTCAACCTGATCTTTCATCAACGCAATCAACGGCGAAATAACGACTGAAAGCTGATTACTAACAATTGCCGGCAGTTGAAAACAAAGCGACTTTCCGCCGCCTGTCGGCATTAACGCGACCACATCCCGGCCCGCCATCACCGCCTCCACAACCTCCCTTTGCCCGGGCCGAAATTCTTTAAAATTAAAATGTTTGCTTAAATATTCCTCAAGCATAATTTTATTTATCAGTTATTCGAGTGATCTAAAACCGCCGCCCGAATTATTCTGTTTTGATTCTCAAAACATTCTTTTGCCGGCTGCTGCGTCCGCCCCATCATGGCGATCTCTTGGGCAATGAGCCGCAATAAATAAATGAACTGCTCATTTTTATTCGCGCTGTATTTTACATAAAGCGGGTGGTCTTCGTTTATATAAATAAAATTACTGTCCGAAATAACTTCATGTTCCTGCGCGCCCAAATGCGCCAAGGCGCAGTTTACGCCCAGCTCTTTTAACCGCATTCTTTTGACTAAATCTTTGGTTATTTCTCTTTTTTCTTCTTTCACTTTGTCCGGCTTTTTTTCTTTTTCTTGCTGCCGGATTTTTCCATTTTTTTCCGGCTTTTCTTCGTCTGGATTGGCGATCTTAATTCCCTGCGCCGTCTGCACCAACGCTCCGCGCCGCCTTGCCCTTGCCAGCGCCCGCCCGGACGGAATTAAGTCCGGATTATTTTTTAGCGCGTCTCTAAGTTGCGATAAAACTTCTTTTAATGTTTGGGCGGCTTTTTTTAGCTCGCGTTCGTTTCGCTGTTTTTGCATCATCACTAAAATCCTTTCCAGCTCTTGCCGCATTAATCTATAAAAAATTTTATATTTATCATCATCGCTGATAAAATCCGAGCGGTTAGATGTTAAGGCCAAAAAATCCGCCTCCACCCAGCCCGTAATTCGGCTTAAGCCAAAACTATGTTCTTTATCTAAACCAAAAAATTCTCGCTTAACTAAAACGCCCTTGACTCGGCATTCAACCCCGGACGCGTTAACCGCTCGGCTGCTGGCCGCCACCACAATATCGCCGGCAATATCTCCGTATAAAGTCTTAATCTTTACCGGATAATGCGTGCCAACGGTAATCGCCGCGTTTAGCTTATGATTATTAACAAACACCGCAAACTTTTTGGCTCTTAATGGTAAGCTTTCGGCTAAAAAATTTTTGGCTTCATCAATGGCAATCGGCTTTTTAATTGCTGTTAAAATAACTCTGGTGCCGTCTAAATCCAAAGGCGAGGCCAAATCTTTTTGCACTGGCAACTGCCATTGATCATCGCTCCGCCAACTCTTCCGGTCAAAAGCAACGGAAAAGATATAGCCGCCTCGCTTGGTTTCAACTGTAAATTTATCCGCAACCGCCAAGGCCGCAAACTTGCCAATGCCAAACTCCCCAATCCGCCGCCTCCCAAATCGCGGTGAAATTTTATCAATTTTTTTCTCCGGCGACCCAACATTAAAATACTGCCGCAGGCCTTTTTCATTCATCCCGCAGCCATTATCTTCAACCTCAATTTTATCGGCCGCAATCGTCACATAGACTGCCGTCGCGTCCGCGTCATAAGCGTTATTAACCAACTCGCGCAAAAGTTCAACTCCTCTTACATACATCCGGTCGCCCAAAGTCAAAAGATGCTCCTTATTTACCGTCACCGGCACTGTTAATTTTTCTAATTCTTTAGACATATTTACTCTTTAAATATTACTCTAAAATATTTAAAAAATCAATATTTCAAAAAACCAGCGGTTCTGCCGCTGGTTTTTAACAACAAAATTATTTCCTAAATTCCAATAGTACTAAGAATAACCAAACAAGCACCAAATAAAAGTAGTGGAATAAATATTATGCAAAGCGTGCCAATCGCAATATATTTTCTGGTTCTTATTAAATATATACCAAAAAACATTAATATCAAAAAACAAATAAAAAAAATAAAATCAATCATCTGATTATATGAACTCGATGTAAAAGCTATAGATAATCTTAAACCGATAAAAACTGTGCTAATAACAATTATACCGATAAATCCAAATAAAAAATCTAAAACCTTCTGCCCCGTATTTTGATAAATCTTTTTAGTTTTAAAGTCCCAAAAATTAGTCTTCTGATTTAAAACTTTATCATTTTTCTCTCCAAACTGATTGTTAATCTTGTCGCTCATAGTTTTATAAAATTAATAATTATTTATCGTTTGCTTTGTTCTGCTACCCCTAATTAAAGTATACACTATAATTCCGATTGCCGCAAGTTGAAAACCAGTCAAACCAAAAATAACTTTTGGACTAACTCTTATAAATTCAATAAAAAATCGAAAGGTAAAATAGATTATTAGATATCTCTGAAATAGATCGCCTTCATTTTTTACTTTTTTTCGAACTAACCAAAGATAAAAAAACAAACCTAAATTAAAAATGGCAGAATAAATTTGGGTTGGGTGCCTTAAAATCCCATCACCAAAGTTAACACCCCATGGCAAACTAGTCGCAATTCCATAACAACAACCGCGTAAAAAACACCCAATTCTCCCGATTGCTTCGCCCAAAGCTAAAGCAGGCGCAAACAAATCGCCGGTTCTATATTTTATACCTAACTTTCTTTTAACAATCTCAACAGCAACCCAACCGCCAATGATGCCACCAACAACCGTCCTGCCAGATAAAATCAAATTGATATTGGAAAATCCAGCTATAATTTCTTTATAATGATAAATCCAAATTGGCAATTTAGCTCCTAGTATTCCGCCAAACAATCCGGCCAAAAATAAAAAGAAAAAATTTTCATTTAACATTTTCTTTCGCCGCGCCTCAATAAAAAATATAAAACCCCCAACCGCCAACCCTAACATTACAAAAAAACTGTAAGCCGGTACTGATAAGCCAAAAACTTCAAATAATATTGGCCTCATAAATAATAAAATATAATTCCTATTATTGTATATAAACTAACTATTATCGTAATAAAATAAACTAACGGTTTTATCTTTATTATCTTTGAAAGCAATAATATTTCTGAGATGCTAATCCCGGCCGCCGACATCATAAATGCCAGCACGATCCCTTGATTTACGCCCTTAGCTAAAAAAGCATAACCCGTCGGAATTAATAATATAATATCAGCATAGACAACCGCCCCAACTAACACTGCAATCGGAACCGCCCAAATACTATTTTCTAAAGTTAGTTTTAAAAGCAATTCGCCTGGAATATAATTATAAATCAATGCGCCTATAACTGCGCTTAAAGCTAAAATTAAAATAAAATATCTTAATGATTTTAACGAAAAATAAAAAGCTTCTTTAAAAGATCCGATTCTGCAGCTATCTGCTAAAGAAATAAATGTCGGTTTAATCTGGTCTCGCAGCTTAATTTTTCCTAAAATATAGCCGCCAAATACTGCTATTATAAAAATGGCTCCAATATATATTACAGCTATTTTTAATCCAAAAAGTGTTAATAATAAAATAATTGCCGCTAAATTAATCGCTGGCGAAGCAATCAAAAAAGACATTGCCACCCCAAAATTGACATTGGTTTCAATTAATCCGGCAAAAATTGGCACGGTCGTGCAAGAACAAAATGGGGTTAACATTCCAACCACTGCCGCTATAATATTTCCCCTTATTCCGTCAAACTTTGCTAATAATCCGTTTAGCTTTTGAGCGGAAAATTTAGATTTAATTATTGCTCCTAAAAAAGTAATGCTAACAAATAAAAAACTAATAATGAAAATAAAACCTGCAAAATAACTAAAAAATCTAATCATTTAAAAAGTATTCCTTATCCAATAATAAATACGGGCTCCAATGCAATGCCCAAATATACCAAAACTAGTTGATATCGCCACAATAAAAACTATGAGCCAGCCCGCACTTATATTTTCAAAATAATAGAAATTTATAAGCGCTAAAAGTAAAAGCAGGACTCCAAGACTCTGGGCAAATCTTATTGCTGATAAGTCAATTTTTTCTTTTTTGCCTGCGAAAAAACTATTAATAAAAAAATCGTATATAATTAAAAATATTGCATACTTTATTGAAAATATTACCGAGATTAATTTTAATAATAAAACAATAATAACCAAAATCTTGATCTTAAAAACAATTGCAATTGCTAATAATAAAACTGATACGCCCCGAGAAAATTTTATTCCATTCTTATCAATATACGAAACATTTTTTAAATTTAAAATCTTTTCTATTTTGGGAAAAAACATTGGCACGTTATGACTATAATTAATATATTCAAAAAAATGTTTTGCTAAAATCTGCTCTTCTTTTTTTGCTCGATAATACATTGCCGGAATAAAAAATAATGTATTGCAAATTAATACTAGATAATTTCTATAGATTAACCCAGCGCCAAAAAACATCCAAATTAAAGAAGCGTACAACGGGTGTCTGATAATTGCATAAACTCCGCTAGCAACTAATGTGTGGTCTTCGTAAACTCTAATCTGATTGGACCAATTTTTGCCAAGTTGAATTCTGCCTAAAATATTAAATATCGTTCCGATAATTATCAATAAAGTTCCAAATATTAATAGTAAAAAATTACTAATAAAATTTTGTAATGCAAAATGACCAATATTAAACCGAATAAATAAATACATCAATATAAAAAATAATGTCATTGAAAAAGTTGCAACCAAATTTTTTCTTTCTAATTTAATTTTCTTTTTTGACCCGGTCTCAATAAAATCAATAAAAATTGCCAAAAAAATTATAACTACGCACAAATTTACTAACAATGATATTCCAACAAAAAAAATACTTAAACCATTAGAAAAATCTAAATTCTCATACAATTTAAATAATGCGGAATTTTTAAACATTTCTTTTTTGATTTCTATAAATTAAATTATAAGTTGAAAATGGAATTTTTTTTAAATCCGGGGTAATAAAATGAATGCACTCTTGCTTAATTGATTTAGCATCAAAATTATAAGCATCTAAAAAGGAAACAATTGTTATCCTAAAAGTATTTTCATTAACATATGCTATTCTTTCTTCTTTTGCTAATAAATTTATATTAATCGGTACGCAGCAAGAAAAATCTTTCAAAGATTTTATTGAAGATAAAACCGTTGAAGCCGACCATAAGCCAGCGACTGACTCCCGCAAAATATCCTGCGGTTTAAACGCCATCGTATTACTGACAGCCGACAAATATTTCCGAATATCAACCTTCCTGGTGATTGGAATAAATTTATTCTTTTCTTTAAACATATAAGTCAACACAATTTTGTCTGGATGGCAAGGCAAGGGTATAAAATCAGATTTTTGTAAAAGTCCATTCGTCTGCGCTTCAATCCGCTTAATAATCCCGCTTAAAGTTATTCTATTGATTGGATCAATTTCATCATTTCGACCAAAAAATGCAATGGGCTGAAAATTTATTCCTCTGATAAATTTTGTCTCCAACCCAAACTTAACCAATTCTCCGATTTCATCATCATTAACTCCTCTTTTTATCATCGCTACTAGGGTTATTGGCACTTCATACTTTATCAAATTCTTTATTGCTTGTTTTTTTATTGCCAGCATCTCACCACCTCTTAAACGTTTATACGTTGACTCTTTAAAACCATCAAACTGCAAATAAACTTCAAATCCCCCTCTTAGCTCACTAAGCCTTCTCGCAAATTCCTCGTCTTCCGCGATTTTAACTCCATTTGTATTTAACATAACAAACTTGAACTTCTTTTCCTTTGCTAATTTTAAAATATCAATTATCTGTGGATGCATTGTTGGCTCGCCGCCACTTATCTGTAAAATTTCAGCATTTCCAAACTCCGAATCAATTGTAAAATCCATCATTTGCTCAATTTGTTCCAACTTTAAAAAATCTCCACTCTTACTTGAAGCATAGCAATTGGGACACTGCAAGTTGCATAAATTAGTTACGTCAATTAAATTAATGCAGCTATGCTGTTCATGATCAGGGCAAAGCCCGCAATCAAAAGGACAGCCCGCCTTAACATCGGTCTGTGTTTTACAAATTGTCCCCGGTTTATTATATTGCGGGGTAGATAAATAATAATTAGCATCTTCTTCTAATAAAAAAAACATGTGCCCATGCTTTTTACAAGTTTTCAATAAAAATACTGCATTATCCTTGATAACTATTTTGGCTTCTATTTTAGCTAAACATTTTGGACAAAGACTGAATGTCAATCCATAAAAAATATATTCTTTGTCTTTTCTTTGCATAATGAAAAAATTTTATCTAAATCAATAAATTTATACTAACAATAATAACCATTAAAATCAATCCCGCTTAATCATTTTTAATTTGAAAACTGCAAATACTTATCCGTCCCATTCCAGCCCGGTGTTGCTGCCTGAAAAACGCCGCTGCCACCGCCGGGGGTGGGCGCGGAAATTCCAGTCAAAGTTACGGTTTCGGCTTCATTTTCTAAATTTGCATAGAGCGCGCAGCGCTCGCCGTCGGCCGTGACAATGTATTTATAAAATGTCTCTGTCGCCGTCCCGACTTTTGGATCGCGCGGCGCCTGTGAAACCAGATTAGCGTACTGCGGATACTTTATTTTTAGTTCATCAATAATTTGTGTTAAATCATATTCCCCGCCTCCTGCCTCTGGCAAAAAACACCCCATTGATAAAAACCGGCCAATTTGCGAGATGTCCGATTTTCGTTTCGCGTCCCGCGCTTTCTTCCGAACTCCACCTAAAGCCACACTCACCACGGTCGCTAATAAACCAATAATCGCAATGACTACTAAAATCTCAATCAATGTAAATCCATTTTTTTTCATAATGAAGTGATATTGAGTTCAATCTAAGTTAATTATAATAAAAAAATTGTTAATCCGCAAATATAAAAAGGGGTCGGCTCGAAAGCTAACCCCGTAATCGCAAAGAACAAATCGATTCTAATGTGCGTTGTATATCTTCAGCGTTACTCGTTGACGATGATGATCGTCTTTCCGGACTCGCTCCGGAAGACCTCGATGTCAGCCGGATCAACGTCTTCGCCGTCAATCACGACTCTGACTTTCTCTGCCTCGTCTTCGGATTCCACTGGCTCCGGCTTTTCCCGAAGGACGACCTGAACCAAACAACCGTCCGATACAAGCTGGGTCTCGTGGACCTCAACTCCGTTCATCAGAATCTTGGATATCCGATCGCGCGGAATGTCGGTGACTTCGGCGATGACCTTCCCGACTTCGTCCGGCGTCGCCAGTCCGTACTCAACTCCGTTGATGAAGCATACCAGCGCGAAGCCATCGTTCCCCTTGATCTTCTTGAGGATGAGAACGTCTTCGCCCGGCGCAATCGGCGTGGTCTGAACGCTTCCGCGATACCCCGCCACCTCATCAATCGTCGACGTGTTGGAAAACAGCTTGCCGCTGACTCTAACCTGTCGATCTTTCGCCAGCAAAACCCACTGCACTTCCGGAACTTCTCGGGCCGCCGCGGCCGCAATGTCAAGGACTGTTGAATTGTCAGGAACCGAAACTCGGCAAATCCGACCAGGAACAACACAGATTTTCGTTTCCATGCTTGCCTCCTTTGCGGGGTTAACGGAAACCGCCAAACGTCCGAATGAGTGAAATTAATGAACAAAACTAATCCGCCGCTTACATGCTATAGACTACTTTCTCGCCAACATCTCGCTTCCGTAAATGGCTGCCGGTTGAGCGGAAATAAGCAGCTCCCGCTGATATTCTAGTCCGTTTGCAAACTTGATAAGTTTCCAGACCGCATGCGCCGCGATCATCGCGACTGTCGGCGAAATCGCCCGACTGGTGCAGGGCGACTCCTCGGCCTCCGAGTCCGGATACCAAGCCGCCTCCCAAAACCTAACGTCATCAAGATCCGTCGGCTTAATCGTATAGATATAGCCGCCGTCTATCGCCATCCGGGTCTCAACCATCAAATCTACATTCGGATTCATCTTGATCGCGCCGTCCCAAATTTCTTTCCGAACATCCATTGAGTCAACCAGCAGAAACACAATTCCGGACAGCTCGGTTCCGCCAGTCACTCTTTTATTATGAGCAACGATCTCGATACCAGTTAATCTTAAGATATGTTCCCGTAAGGCGTCAACCTTTGGCACCGGCGATTTTTCGTTGACATCGCCCGGGCCCATAATCTGATTTGGCACATTGTGATCCTCAACCGTATCATAATCCCAAACATGAATCTTCGGAACTCCCATCTTCGCCGCCAAAAGCGGCATAAAGAAGTCGGCGGTAATGAAAGAGGCAAAACTTCCGGTTGCCCCTCCGCCAATAAAGTGCACCGGTTTATCGCCAAACTTCTCGGGCGAAAAGACGTCTAACTGCCGCCAGTAGTCAACCATCTGTCCTCCTTCTTAAACAAGGGCGGGTTTTACTTATTCTTCGCCTACTGCCAATTTTTTATCATCCGCTTCATTCTACGCCTTCTTCTCTTATAATAAGCGTCAGGCGCCCTTGTTCATCATAGCCGGCTTGGTAGACCTGGTGCATAGCCGCTCCAGTAATTGCGTCTTCTTCCGCCGCAGAGGGAGCCGGAGCCGGTATCTTTTCGGTCTTTGCTCCAATCATTGCTTTCCAGTAATTTTCACGTTCATACTTTATCGGGTGATGAATTCTCCAGGGCACGTCTGTCCAGTGAACTCCCCGCCGATAATCATAGAAGGCAAATTCCGCTCGGCCTCCGGTTTTCCCAAAGATTCCGCGAATAAACCAGTCATTGTGGCTAAAGTCAGCCATCTGATCTTCGTCCTGCGCCGAAGGCAAAGTATAATTCACTAAGTGAAAATGTCCCCAAAATCTAAGCATTTCCATCAAATCCGGGTCTTCCTGCAGTATTTCGGCGGCAAGTTCGGCCAGCCCGTCTTCGGTAAGCTCGCAAGTTGCGCCGTGAACTTTCTGTTTCGGCACAAAAATCCGATCAATTAAGAAAACATTGCCGGATTTCCGAACCGTTCCGAGCATCCCGAGTTCGTTATACTCAACGCTCTTAGCCATCAGATAAAGATCCGACCAAACATCCGGCGCCAAAAGTATCAAGGGCTCCGAGGCGTCAGTTGCGACAAGCTCGGTTTGGAACTCGTGCGGCTGGTATAATTCCGGATCAGACCGATGGCTCGGGCAGCCGGTATAATGCTTTCTTTCCACTTTTATAGTTCCGCGTTTCGGCGAACTTTTGTCATTTCCGCTAATTGCTGGCGCCACTGTCCACCCCCTTGGCGGCTAAGCCGTCTTTGCTTGTTCTTTGATTACCTGAACCTTCGGCCAATACTTGGCGATTTGTGTTCCGGCCGAGTCGCTAAGGTTAACCGACCGAAGCCAAAGCAGCAATGACTGAATCAAAATTCCAAATTCATACTCGGCGATAAGCTGCGGCACCATCTCAACCAAGTTTCCCAGACACGGCGTCCCATCCAGCATAACATGCGGATGATGCGAGTTATATCCACCGGTTCTATTAACGCGGGTTTGGTTAAAAAACCTAACCCCGCCTTTTTTTCCGTCAAGATAAACCTCAATCAGAAACTCGCCAATGTCAAAGGTCTCATTTTTTCCATCTTCGGGCGTTATGTAGATATGCTCGGTGTAGACTTTAAACAGGGATCCGGCCATTTCTACGCGCTTAACGCCTTCAATTCGCAACAGCGACTCAAAAATGTCTATAAACCGCTTTCTTCGCGCTTCAGACGAAGAGCTAAAAAATGCGATTCTTTCTTCGGCGCTCTTTGCCGCTCTTCTTAAATCAACGAGTCGCTTTTGCTCCTCTTCAATCCTTTTTCTGGTCTCGGCCAGTTCTCTAACAGCGTTATCTTTATCTCGGTTCGCATATCTTAAACAAAACCTTACAAACCGTTTTTGTCTGGCTTGCTTGCGTCTTTCTTGGCTTTGCTCCTTATTTTTAAGGAGTTCTTCTTCCGAATCAGCAAGCAGCCGCGCCGCTTCGGTAATAATCATCTCAAAGATGTTGATCTCCGAGTCATTTCCGGTATGAGGCAGGTCATGATGAATATACAGACAGTTTCCAACCAGCTCGGCGGCGGGAAACCCCTCTTCTGTCATAATTACTTTGCCAAGCCCGCTCGGCTTAAACGCCGAATCGCGACAAGACACTTCATGACCCCACATAATCGACGGGGGATCACCACTATTTCCGCTTCTGTTGTCTTCCGGCGAAGACCAAAACAAAATATGGAAAAAACCGTCGTCAAATACTGGCGCCGCGTTGCCATGGGGAATACTGACAACAAGATCCCGATTGACAACCGGCGATAGCTCGCCTTCAAGAACTTCGGCAAACGACTGCGAATTTTTTCCGTTCAAGAAAGTCATAATTGTCCGTTCTTCCGGCCGCTTCAGTTCTTCGGCGCGGTAAGCTACCTTAATGAAATGCCTGCCTCTTGATATCCCTTGCGCTTCCTCGCGGTTTATATACGCTTTAACCCGGCCCGTAGACATTTTACGGTACAGCGCTCGGTCTTCTACGCCAACGCCAGCCACAAAAACATTATCTTCTGCTTCCGGTAAAAGCACATCCCCGGGAAAAAGCCCGTAATCTTGGGCCGTCTCCGCAGAAATGTCCAGCTCAATAATATTGCCATTATCATTAAGATACTTCCGCCGGCCTTCTGCTTCAAGCGCTTCGGCGCCGGCAGCCCAGAGCAAGTTAAAGCCATCATTTCTATATTCCGCTGGCGATCGTTGACGTTCTGACCAACGGCTAATCTTGCCGGCGATCGGGCCTTCAAGATACTCGTAGATTAATCGGTACTGTCTATCTACTCCCCGCACTCTTGCTCTAGCGCCGTTTGGCAGAAAGATTACTGACCCGGCGGAAAATCCAGTGCAGCGCTTTACTGCCTCGCCAGTTGTAATCGTAATCCGCGAGCCGTCCTTAAACTCGACGGTCTCGGTCATTGTCTGGGCTTCTGCCGTAATTGGGCCTTCTGCCGGAATACGATCAGCTCGCGCAATAACGCGCCACCCGCGCGCTTCTATGTCAGCCAAATTCCTGGTGTCCATATACTGGTGAACCTCACCCGAGCGGCATTGATGACAGTCAAAATACAAGTAACCATCATTAACGCCCCGAAATGTCGTGCTGGCGCGATCATCAATTTTTACTACATCGCCGGGAAAAAGCCCGGTTGGCGCGCAAGCCGCACGGCTGACCTGAAGTATTATTTTATTTTTTGACGGGCAACAAATATATTCCTTTTCGGACGCTTCAGCCACAGACCTGATTAAATAATACCCTTCTGCCTTAAACCACCGGCTGTCATACCGTCTCTCAGTAAGCGCGTGCGCATGATCGCCGCACTTCCGATAAACAATACCGTCTTTAAAGCCGGCAATCTCAACTTCGCCCCGAATAGGAATCATAATAATATCGCCGGCATGCCAGCCAAGTTCTTGCCCGGCTTCCGGCGATGTGTCTAACGTAATCATTCTGCCGCCTGCTCCCTCGGAAACTAAAATCTCGGTCCGCGCTCTTGGCGCCGGCATTTCCGCCCCCTCTCGCGAAACTAACCGCCAACCGTAACTAGCTACTAATTCGTCCAATGTATTATAATCCGCCCGATCAGGCATTATATCCGCAGAAGAACGCACAAACAAATCGCCATCCTCGTCAATCCCGCATACGGTATAATTTACGTCCCCGTCCCGCAGCACATCTCCGACCAAAAGCCCGGTTGGCTCCATTGCTTCTCTTGATACTCGCAGCACCCAGCCACCAACGTAGGTCTTCCGTTCTTCCGGCGAATCGGCCGCGCGTATGACAACATTTATATCATTATCTACATCTACTAAGTCGGCCGAGCTGCGACAAGCAGAATTCCCAAAAGAAACTCGGCCTTCATTATCCATATCATCAAAATAAATTACACCAGTTTCTTCATGAACGCCCCGAACAACGCTCCGCCAATCATTATCGTACTCAACAACATCGCCCGGAAAAACTCCGGCTGGCGCGCAGGCTTCTCGCGAAACCTTAAGGCGAACAGTCGTTCCGTCTTGAACCTGAAATTCTCTAACATCTTCGGCTGCCGCTCTCGCTTCGGTTCGGCCGGTCTCTACTTCGGAAAACGTCGGCGCGACAAAGCCGTCAAAGCTAAGCTCAAGCCGAACAGTTCCTGAAAAATCACCTTCTAATACAGTTTGTGAAACGACCCGAGCGTCAAGCGTTCTTAAGGCCGCCTCAATAGTTTCTCGGTCAATCAAAATACCGGAAGCAGCTCCAATCTCGGTAGAAACATACAAGGCGCTGGCCGCATCCAACGCGGCTTTGACTGCATCCAAACGACGTTCCGGACAGCCAGCAACAAAAAAAGTGTTCATCTTACCGACCTCCTTCCAGGGTCCAGGTTCCTTGCCAAATCTTCAGTTCTAAAAACGACAAACTGGTTTGGCGCACTTTTTCAGCTCCTTATTTTAAATTGTAAAGAACCGCTGTTAACTTAAAAATACTCAAGTTACAGATATTTCATCTTAGAACACTTTAACTATTTTGTCAATGCCAGCCGCGCCTTCTCTAACATACTATCCGCGCCTAAAGTGCCTGTACTTAATATAGCTAAATTTAGCCAAAAAATGGTCTGTAAAGTAATTTTGCGATAAAATTTCCTTGGCTCGCTTTTGCGAAGGCGATTTGATGAATGTCGCCTTCAAGGGCTAAATTAAAATAAAAATTACAAAACAATTTCTTTTAAATTATGGATATTTCTCGGTTTCTCCTAAAAACCCTTTTTAACCAATCATTCTTTCGCCGCCTCAACGCTCAAGCTCATTACCGGAAAACCAAGATACTGCTTTTTACTAACATCTTTATTCTCGGCCAAATTCATCACTTTAAAACCAACCGACTCAATTATTTTTAAGTATTCAGCTCGCAGCATCGCTCCGCCAACGCAGCAAGAAATTAAATCTGGATTGTTCCGCTCTTCCTCTGTCAACTCGTTTAGTAAAACAATGTCGGATACATACATCCGGCCGCCTGGACGCAAAACTCGGTGCGCTTCTTTAAAGACCGCCCGCTTGTCCGGCGCTAAATTTATGACGCAATTGCTTATTGCTACATCAACCGAGTTGTCTTCAAGCGGTAATTTTTCAATATCGCCTAATTTAAACTCAACATTTTTGCAGCCATATTTTTTTGCGTTCTCTCTGGCCCGCTAATCATCTCTTCGGTCATATCTATTCCAATAATTTTTCCAGAATCTCCAACCTTTTTCGCCGCCAAAAAAGAATCAAATCCTGCTCCCGACCCTAAATCTAAAACAACATCCCCCGCTTTTATTCTCCCAATTGCTGTCGGATTTCCGCACCCTAATCCCATATTTGCCTCCGGCACTGCACTCATCTCCTTCTCGGAATATCCAGCAGCCCG
>CAYHQU010000007.1:0-4742 GCA_964358955.1 uncultured Gammaproteobacteria bacterium
AGCCGTTTTTTGATGGCGGCGGGTTTGTCGTCGTCGCGGATAAAAAGTTTTTTACCACAGACATCGCAGAGGCCGGATTTTTTTGGCGGGTTATAAATAATGTGGTAGGTCCGGCCGCAGGCGCAGACGCGGCGGCCGCCGATGCGGCGAGCGGCTTTTGCGTCGGTTAGATTGATAACAACGGCGTCAGTGATTTTTACTTTTTCATTTAAAAATTTTGTTTGGGCAAGATTTCTGGGATAGCCGTCTAAAATAAAACCATTTGTTTTTGCCTTGGGTTTAGAGATTTCAACAAGGGCGATTTTGTTGGTAATTTCATCAGGCATTAAGCGGCCGCTTTTAATATATTTCAACGATTGCTTGCCAAGTTGAGTTTTATTTTTGACGTGCCGGCGAAAAATGTCGCCGGTGGAAATATAGATATAACCAAAATTATCAGCTAAAAGCTGGGCCTGGGTGCCTTTGCCGGAACCTTGAGGACCGAAGATGATGATGTTTCGTGGTTTTCGCATAGATTTATATTTTTTAAACTTCATGTTTTGCGATTTGATAATGAGGATTGTTCAATTGTTCGATTGTTCAATTGTTTTAGCAATAGAGCAATGTATCAATCGAACAATGGACGCTCATCCTCTCACAATCAAATATCCAATATACAAAACATACAACCCGACCATCACCCCGCCTTGCCAGCGCTCTAAAATATTTTTTTTGCCGACGAACATAAAAAGGAATGCGACAACGGTGGCCAGCATAACCATTAAAATATCAAAATTTAGATTTGCGGAAAAATTTAGCGGCTGGATAACCGAACTGATGCCCAAAATCCAGCTAATGTTTAAAATATTGGCGCCAATTAAATTACCGACGGCCAGTTCGCATTTATTTTTACGAGCGGCGGTAATTGAAGTTGCCAGTTCCGGAAGCGAAGTGCCAATCGCAATAACGGTTAGCCCAATTAAGGCTTGGGAGAGATTAAAAAATGCAGCCAGCTTGATAGCGCCTTCAACAATCCAATGAGCACCAATCAAAAGCGCGGCGGCGCCGCCTAAAACGCGCTCAAGGCTGGGCCAAAGGCGATACTCGGGAATATGTTCGGGATGTTCGCCTTTAATTTTGTAAATGATAAAAGAATAATAGATAAAAATTGATAAAAACAACAGAAGGATTAAACCATCAGAGCGGCTTAACGTTAAGGTAGAAAAACCAGAGATAGAATCGTTGACTAAAATTCCTAAAATTAAAATTACTAAAAAACTAAAAGGGATTTCGCGCTTGACTGTGCCTTCGCGGATAATGATGGGCGAAATTAAAGCGGCAATGCCTAAAATCAAAAGGATGTTCGTAATGTTGCTGCCCAAAATATTGCCGACTGCCAAATCATTGGCGTTATTAAAACTCGCAAATAAATTGACGATTAACTCCGGCATGGTTGTGCCAAAAGCCACGACGGTCAGGCCGATTGCCAAAGACGAGACGCCGAATTTTTTAGCCAGCGAAGAGGCGCCTTCAACCAACAAGTCGGCGCCTTTGATTAAAAAAATAAAACCGACGATGAATAAGAAATAGGTAAGCATATTTTATATATCAGCCAACTTTCATAATTTATTATAACAAAACTTATCTATATTATCAAGAAATTTATTAGCCATCAAATATTTTTTGATAAATAAAACATCACATTATTAAGTGATGTTGAATTTTTATAATTTTTACAAGCCCTCGTATTCGCGCATGGTCAGCTGGGATTCAATTTGTTTGGTGGTTTCAATGACAACCGAGACGACGATAAGCAGACTGGCGCCGGATAAAGTTAGGTTTTGGTCGCCGGTAAACTGCTGTAAGACAACCGGCAAAACAGCGACTGACGCTAAAAATAGGGCGCCGGCAAAAACGATGCGGTGGGAGACATTGCCAAGATATTGGGCCGTGTTTGGGCCGGGGCGAATGCCGGGCACAAAGCCGCCGTGTTTTTGGAGATTTTCGGCAATTTGCTGGGGATGAAAAATAATTTCGGTGTAAAAGTAGGTAAAACCGAAAACTAAAATGAAATAAAAAATACCATAGAATAACTGATTTTGAAACAAATCAATAATATATTGGGCGGCCGAGACAATAAATCCACTTTTAGCGTAGGTAAAAAATTTGGCAATTAAAGGCGGAAAGGTAATAATGGAAATCGCAAAAATAATCGGGATCATGCCGGCTTGGTTGACGCGAAGCGGGAGATGGGTATCAACGCCGCCGTACATTTTCATGCCGCGAATTCTTTTAGCGTAGGAGACGGGGATATTGCGCTGGGCTTCATTAATGAAGACCACGACGGCGGTAGTGACGATAGCGATAGCAATAAAAATAATGGAGTTCATAATAATTTCCGAATCATTCAAGTTAAAAATTTTAAATAAAATCTGCTGGACTTGCGTCGGGATAGAAGAAACAATACCGGCGAAAATTATGAGCGAGATGCCGTTGCCGACTTTTTTTTCGGAAATAAGTTCGCCAAGCCACATTAAAAATACAGTGCCGGCGGTAATAGTAATTATCGTTGTTACCAGCCGAAAGGAGTTCATGTCGCCTAAAATCGGGACCCCGCCCGAAGACCGTTGAAGCAAGACAATCATGCTGTAACCCTGCAACGCGGCCAAGGGAACGGTGAGATAGCGCGTCCATTGGTTGATTTTTCGCTGACCGGACTCCCCTTCTTTTGACAGTTCTTCAAGCTTTGGAATAATCATTGTTAGGAGCTGTAAAATAATTGAAGCGGTAATATAGGGGCCGACGCCAAGCATCACGAGCGAAAAATTTTGCATGGCGCCGCCGGAAAAAATGTTTAATAAACCCAAAACCTGATTGTTGGCAAAAAACTGCTTTAAGGCAACGACATCAACGCCGGGGATTGGAATATGGGCGGCCAGCCGGAAGACAATCAAAAGACCGAGCACATACAAGATGTTTTTGCGCAGATCTTTTGCTTTCCAGATTTGTAATAACTTTCTCATTGATTTAAGTCTATTTAATAATTTCTAATTCACCTAATTTCTAATAAAATTCAAAATGTCAAATAAATTAGAATTGTTAAATTGTTATATTGCTAAATTGTTACCTGCTTTTGTTGATCCGTTATCCGCTAACAATGTAACAATTATCTCGGTGTTATTTATTAAATGAATTTTTAATTCACCTTGCCTTTGCCTGCCCGCCGGCTTTAATTATAGCATCGTTACAAGTCCAAAGTCAAAAATATTTATACGGCGCTAGCCTCTCCGCCAGTTTTTTCTATTGCATCTTTTGCAGATTTTGAAAAGGCGTTAGCTTTTACTGTTAACTTTTTAGTAAGCTTACCGTTGCCTAAAATTTTAAGGCCATCTTTCGCAGACTTGATAATATTTTTAGAAATTAAAATTTTGGCGTCAATAATATCGCCGTCTTTAAAGCATTTCTCTAAAGTTTCAAGGTTGACAACTGCCATTTTGGGGTAGCGCGGAGACATGCCGCCGAGTTTTGGGACTTGGTGCATTAACTCGCGCATGCCGAGACGCTTCATGCCGCTTGAGCCGGAGCGGGCTTTTTGGCCCTTGGCGCCGCGGGTACTATAAGTGCCGTGGCCAGAAGCATTGCCGCGGCCAACACGCTTTTTATGCTTTTTGCTGCCGGCGGCAACTTTTAAGTTGTGGAGTCCTAAAGACATATAATTAGAGTGTAGAAAAATAATTTTAAGACAGACATTTTGATAAAATTAAAGTTTATTTCATTAGAAACAGTCCCGACACGAAGCAACGCTAATATTAACACGAAATAACACGAATTTTTCTACGGTTTAATAATATAATGATTATTTAAGCGATGGTTCTTTTTTTGATTTTTCTTCCGGTTTTTGTTCGCGCGGTTCAACTTTTTTTAAATCCTGCAGGGCGGCAAGGGTTGTCAGGGCATTGGTGATTTTATTGTTGGTGCCAAGAATCTTTGAAGTCACGTTGTTAATTCCGGCTAAAACTAAGATTTGCCGAACAGAACCGCCGGCTTTGATGCCGGTGCCGCGAGGAGCCGGTTTTAATAAAATTTTTCCGGCTTTATATTTTTTGACAATCGGATAAGGAATAGTGTCGTTGACGATGTTTACTTTTATCAGATTTTTTTTTGCTAAGACAACCGCTTTATTAATAGCGATCGTAACGTCGGCGCCTTTAGCAATGGCAAAGCCAACTTGGCCTTTTTTATCGCCAAGGGCGACGGCCGCCCGAAAGCGCATTCTTTTACCGCCGGCCATAACGCGGGTTACGCGCGCAATATCAATTAATTCCTGATCAAATTCTGATTCGGGGCGGCTATGGCGAGAATGGGCTGAATTTTTTTTACTCTTAAAATCTTTTTGCATAAAAATTTTAAATATTTAGACCGACAGAGCGGGCGCCGTCGGCGACCGCTTTGATCCGGCCGTGATATTTATAAGAAGAGCGGTCAAAGACAGCCTGCTTAATATTTTTTTCAAGCGCTTTTTTAGCTAACAGCTTCCCAACCTCGGCAGCCTGGTCAATTCGTTTTAAATTTTTTGACGGCAGCTCGCGGGTATGGGCGGCAACAATTGTTTTACCGGTTGCGTCATCGATTAACTGAACTTCAATATTTTTTAGACTGCGAAAAACCGACAGACGCGGCTTAGCGGCAGTCCCAAAAATTTTGGCGCGGGTTTTAGCTTTGCGCCGAAGCTGATTTTTAGATTTTAGCTGATTTAATTTCAT
>CAYHQU010000007.1:4842-6187 GCA_964358955.1 uncultured Gammaproteobacteria bacterium
TATTATTCAGTTTTAGTGGCCTGTTTACCAACCTTGCGGCGGACAAATTCATCAATATATTTAATGCCTTTTCCTTTATACGGTTCAACTTTTTTAATTGCTCTAATTTCAGCGGCAACCTGGCCGACTTGCTGGCGATCGATGCCGCTGATCGCGATAATATTTTTATCAACTTTGATTTCAATGCCGTCGGGAATTTCATATTTTATCGGATGAGAAAAGCCAACATTTAAAATTAATGTTTTGCCTTCGGTATGCGCTTTAAAGCCAATGCCAGAAATTTCAAGCTGCTTTGAAAATCCAGAGACGACGCCTTGAATCATGTTGTTTACTAAATTTCTAAATAAACCCCAAAGCGCTCCCTGTTTTTTTATTTCGGGATTTTTTACATTTAAAATTAAAGAATTATCTTCTTGTTTAACGCTGACTAAGGGATGAATTTTTAGGATTAGTTCGCCTTTTGGACCCTTAACTAAAACCAGACCGTCTTTTATATTTACGGTTACGCCTTCTATAATGGGGATAGGTTTTTTACCGATACGAGACATATGCGCTTCGCTAAATTTAAAATTTAAAATGCAAAATGCAAAATTTAGGTGTCGCTTTGCGACAATTATTTATTAATAGACTTCACAAACTACTTCGCCGCCAAGTTTTCGTTTTCGCGCTTCTTTGTTGGTCATTAAACCTTGAGATGTAGAAATAATAGCAATGCCCAAATCGTTGAGCACGCGGGGTAATTTTTGTCGACCAGTATAAACGCGGCGGCTTGGCTTACTAATTCTTGTGAAACCAACAATGGCGGGTTTTTTTGGTTTTTTATATTTTAATGTTATTTTAATTTCATTATATTGCCCGGCGGCGCTTTTTACAACTTCGCAGTCCTTGATGTAGCCTTCCGCCTTTAAAATTTCGGCAATGCCTAATTTCATTTTTGAATACGGCAAAGCAACCTCGCTTTTATTAACAGCTAAGGAGTTACGTATTCTTGTTAACATGTCAGCTATTGGGTCAGTCATATGTTTATAAACACGAATTAACACTGATATTAACACTGATTAACACTGATAATTAAAGAGATGATTAAGTTCGTGCAATTCAGTGTAAATATCAGTGTTTTTCAGTGTTTATTTATTACCAAGATGATTTGCGGATGCCGGGCATCTCGCCGCGGGAGGCAAGCTCTCTAAAACAGATTCGGCATAAATTAAAATCCCGCATATAGCCGCGACGGCGGCCGCAACGCCAACAACGCCGAACAATTCGGGTTGAAAATTTTGGCTTTTTTAATGATTTTGATATTTGGGCTTCAGTTGCCATATTTCTCAAGTTTAAAGTTAAAAGT
>CAYHQU010000007.1:6287-17204 GCA_964358955.1 uncultured Gammaproteobacteria bacterium
AAAGTTAAAAGTTGGGAGTAAAATCAAAAATAATTATATTTACTTATCCCGAAACGGGAAACCGATTAGGCGGTAAAATTCCAAGGCCTCGGTTTTATTTTTAGCGCTGGAGACAATCGTAACTTGCAAGCCATGGATTTTTTCAACTTCGTCAGATTTAATTTCCGGAAAGGCCAAATGTTCTTTAAAGCCGAGGTTTAAATTTCCCTGCTCGTCAACTGTTTTGGGGCTGATGCCGCGAAAATCGCGGATGCGCGGCAAAGTAACATCAACTAATTTTGTAAGAAAATCCCGCATTCGTCTGCCGCGTAAAGTTACTTTAAGCCCAACAACAAGTCCGGCCCTAATTTTAAAGTTAGATATTGCTTTTTTCGCCAATGTTTTAACAGGTTTTTGGCCGGTTATTCTCATCAGGGAACTCTCAACAGCATCATTAAATTTTTCATCTTTAAGGCCGCGACCCAAACCAACATTAATGACGATTTTTTGGACTTTCGGCAAAGATAAAACATTTTTGTAACCAAATTTCTTTTTTATTTCCGGGATGACAATTTTATTGTACTTTTCTTTAAAATTCATAAATTTAAACACGAATTGACACTGATATTTACACTGATCCCGCTAAGCGGGACTGACGGTTAAATTAGTTCGCGCCGCTTAGCGTTAATGCCAGCGTCTGTTGGTGTTTTTAGGAAATTATTTCGTGGCATTTTTTGCAATATCGCGCGCGTTTTTTATTTTCTAAAGTTTTAACTCCGATTCTCGTCGGGCGATTGCACTTAGGGCAAAGTAGCATGACATTGGTAAGACTCATCGGCGCTGGAAACTGAATTTTTTGACCTTTCTCGCGGTCGCGGCGCGGGCGCAGATGTTTAGTCATTAAATTAACGCCTTCAATGGAAACGCGGCCGCGCTGGCGAAAAATCTGTAAAACTTTGCCGGTTTTACCCTTATCTTTTCCTGATAATATTTTTACTTTATCACCTTTTTTTATCATATTCGCTTTGCTCAAGTTAAAAGTTAAAAGTCAAAAGTCAAAAGTTTATGAATTATTTTTAATTATCTGACAACTGATTACTTTTAACTTTGGGCTTTAGACTTTTAACTTGTTACAACACTTCGGGCGCCAGACTAATAATTTTATTATAGCCCTTGGCGCGAAGCTCGCGGGCGACCGGACCAAAAATGCGCGTGCCTTTAGGTTCTTGTGATTCTTTATCAATAATAACGGCGGCATTATCGTCAAACCTGACATAGGAACCATCTGAACGATGAATTTCTTTTTTTGTGCGCACAATAACCGCGCTGACAACTTCGCCTTTTTTAACAGCCGCGTAAGGAATCGCTTCTTTAACCGAGGCAATAATAATTTCGCCGATACGGGCGTAACGTTTTTTGTAGCCGCCCAAAACCTTGATGCATTGCAGTTTTTTTGCACCAGTATTATCGGCTACTTTTAACATTGATCGCGGTTGAATCATAGGTTTAAAACACGAATTTACACTGATAATAACACTGATCCCGCTAAGCGGGACTGACGGATTAAGTTACTTTTTAAGTTTGTGTAATTCAGTAAAAATATCAGTGTCAATTAGCGCTTATATATCACTTTCCATCTTTTATTTTTACTCAAAGGGCGGCATTCTATAAATTCAACTTTATCGCCTATTTTATATTGATTTTTTTCATCATTAACTAAATATTTTTTACTAACAATATACATTTTATGGTATTGCGGATGCTTTTTCGCGCGCTCAACTTTAACAACAATGGTTTTATCCATTTTGTCAGAGATAACGACGCCGGAAAATTTTCTTTGCTTAATTTGTTTGGTGTTGTCTGCCATATTAAATTATTATTTTTTTATTGAATCAGATTTTTTCTGATTTAATAAAGTTAAAATTTGGGCAATATTTTTTTTAATCTTTCTTATTTCACGGACATTTTTAACCTGTTTAGTCGCAACTTTAAAACGAAGGTCGCGCAGCTTATCGCTAAGCTCAAGGCGAGTTTTTTTTAACTCGGCTTCGGATTTTTGTTTTAGTTCTTTATATTTCATAAATTCTCATTAAAACATTAAAACACGAGAACACGAGAATAAATAATTTATGGGTTTTGCCTTTTGTGCTGTTTGTTTTAATGTTTTCATGTTTTAATGTTTTTTTGATACTTATTCTTTAGTAATAAACTTGGTTTTGATTGGAAGTTTGTGGGCGGCAAGGCGGAGCGCTTCACGGGCAATGTCGGCGGAAATCCCATCCATTTCAAATAAAACAGCGCCGGGCTTAACAACGGCAACATAATGGTTGACGGCGCCTTTGCCAGAACCCATAGTTGACTGGGTGCCCTTGTTTGTAACCGGCTTGTCGGGAAAAATCCGGATCCAAATCTTTCCGCCTTTTTTAACAAAACGGGTCATGGCGCGGCGCGCGGCTTCAATCTGGTTGGCAGAAATCCAACCAAAATCTTGGGCTTTAAGAGCAAAAGTCCCAAAATTTAAACTATGACCGGCGGTAGCCAGACGTTTATGCCGAGCTTTACCTTTATGCATTTTGCGATGTTTTACTTTTCTTGGACCAAGCATATTATTTCATTAAAACACGAGAACATTAAAACATTAAAACGATTTTTTAAGCAGAAATAATATTAACTGCTGTTTTAATGTTTTTATGTTTTAATGTTTTTATGATTTAAACTTTTCGCCTTTATAAATCCAGACTTTAACGCCGACTTTGCCGTAAGTAGTTAACGCGGCGCCGCGGGCATAATCAATATCCGCGCGAATTGTATGCAAGGGGAGTTTGCCCCAACCTAAATTTTCCCGGCGGGCAATTTCAACACCATTAAGCCGACCGGAACACATAACTTTTACTCCCTGCGCGCCGGCTTTTTGGACGCGGGCGATTACTTGCTTCATCGTGCGACGGTAGGGAATTCTTTTTTCAATATCGGCGATCAGGCTTTGAACAATTAGTTCGGCTGACAGACTTTGGTCTCTTACCTCTTGGATGTTGATTGTCAGGCCCATTTTTTTATCCAAAAACTTGGCTTTAATTTCTTTTTTAAGGTCTTCAACTCCTTGTCCACCGCGGCCAATTATCAGGCCGGGCTTGCCGGTATGAATAATAACGGTCATATTATTGCCCGATCGTTCAATTTCAATTTTAGCAATGGCGGCTTCTTTTAATTTATTTTTAATATATTTTTTTATTAAAAAATCAAGACGCAAAAAATCAGCGTAGTTGTTTTTTGAAAACCATTTTGAATCCCAGCTATTCAGCGGGCCGATGCGATAGATTTTTGGATTTACTTTTTGACCCATATTATCAAGTTAAAAGTTAAAGCTTTGCTTTAATCCCGCTTAGCGGGATGGTTGCTAAAGCAACCAAAGTCTAAAGTTAAAAATTATTTTTTTCAGCTGTAGATTTAGGGTTTTTCTTATTAGCAATGCCCAGCTCAACCATTTTTTCCACTAACATCACTTTTACATGGCTGCTGGGTTTTCTGATGCGCGTGGCGCGGCCATGGGCTTTCGGCATCCAACGTTTCAAGACCGGGCCCTGGTTTACTAAAATATTTTTTATATATAAATTATTTTTTTCTAATTCAAAATTGTTGACAGCGTTGGCGATTGCGGAATCTATCAGTTTCATTATCGGCTTGGCGGCGTTTTGCTTCATCAATTTCAGATAATCAGAGGCGAAGCTGGCTTTTTTACCAATCATGGCATTAGTTACTAGGCGAACTTTTTTCGGGGACATTCTCAAAAAATTTAGTTTGGCAACAATAAATTCCGGCTTATTTTTTGAAACATTGGTTTTTTTGACATCAGCAACTTTAGCCGAATCGCTTGGCTTTGATTTTTTCTCTGATTTATTATCTTTATCTTTTATCATATTAATGATTTATTTTTTGACAACTTCGGCTTTGGCAACAGCGGCTTTCTGGGAGGCGGCTTCTTTTTCGGCTTCGGCGGCGGCTTGTTCTTTTGCCATTCGGCCGCCATGGGTTACAAATTTTCTGGTCGGGGCGAATTCGCCTAATTTATGACCAACCATATTTTCAATAATTGCAACCGCGATATGATTTCGGCCATTGTGAACACCGATAGTAAAACCAACCATCTCCGGCGTAATCGTGCAGGCGCGGTCCCAAGTATTAATTATTGTTTTATCGCCCGGTTTTAGCTTAGACAACTTATTAAGCAGTCGTTCATTAACGTATGGGCCTTTTTTTAAACTACGCGACATAAAATTAAATTGATAAATTGATAAATTGTTTTATTGTTTTTTTGATTTCTTAATTTTGCTATTAATGTTTATTTTGGCGTCTTTGCAAAATCAGTCGATCAGAATATTTTTTATTTTTTCTGGTTTTAACGCCCATCGCCGGTTTGCCCCATTTTGTCTTTGGCGCTTTTAGACCAATCGGCTGATTGCCTTCGCCGCCGCCGTGAGGATGATCAACTGGATTTTGGGCTTTGCCGCGGACGGTAGGCCGGACGCCAAGATGGCGCATGCGGCCAGCTTTGCCCCAGCGGATATGCATGGCGTCGGGATTGCTTACCTGACCGATTACGGCCGAACAGACCTCGGGCACAAGACGGACTTCGCCAGATGGCATTTTTATGGTTGCAAAACCGCGATCAATAGCCATTAGTTTGGCGGCAATGCCGGCGCTCCGGGAAATTTTTCCGCCGCCGCCCGGTTTAAGCTCAATATTATAAACTAAGGTGCCTAATGGGATATATTTTAAAGGCAGCTGATTGCCGATTTTTATTTCAACTTGCTTTTTTGATGAAATCACTTGGTCGCCAATTTTTAGTTCAACCGGAGCGATAGTGTAACGTTTTTCGCCGTCGGCATACTGCAGGAGCGCCAGACGCGCCAGCCGATTGGGGTCGTATTCAATAGCGACAACTTTAGCAGGGATATCAAACTTATCACGTTTAAAATCAATGACGCGGTAATATTGTTTGGCGCCGCCGCCGCGATGTCTAACGGTTATTTTTCCGTAGTTGTTGCGGCCGGCAGTTTTCTTTTTGGCAATAAGCAATTTTTTTTCCGGACTTTTTTTTGTCAGTTCTGAAAAATCGCTAACAGAGGAAAGTCTGCGGCCGGCGCTGGTTGGGTTGTATTTTTTTATACCCATAAATCTTTAAAACATTAAATCTTTAAAACATAAAAACAGAAAATAAATTGGTAAAAATAAATTTATCAGCTTGTTTTAATGTTTTGATGTTTTCAAGTTTTAATGACTATACCCCTTCATACACATTAATTTTTTCGCCTTCGCGCAAAGTCACAACGGCTTTTTTCCAATCTTTAGTTTTACCAGCAGTTCTGCCGAAGCGGACATGCTTGCCGAGGACATTAATGATGTTTACTTTTAGCGGGCTGACGCCGTAGATATCGTAGATCGCTTTTTTAATCATGATGCGATTAGCGGTTGGGGCGACATCAAAAATGTATTGGTTCAACGAACTTAGATAGGCGGATTTTTCAGTAACATGCGGTTTTATTAAAATTTTATTGGAAATGACATGTTTGGGCGAAGTTCTGGCGGATTTAGGTTTGGCATAAACGGCAGGTTTAACAGTTCGCTCGGTCAGCGGTTTTTTTTCTTTTTCGGTTTTTACAGCTTTAAGAGGCGCGATTTTTTCGCGGCTTGGCTTTTTTGTCAGTTCGGGTTTGTCGCCCTTGCCTTTCGGCTTTTTTTTAAAAATGTCAAATAGGCCCATAGGTATTATTTTCTTAGATAAGTTTTTTTGATAACATTTAAACTGTCAGTTGGCATCAACAGCACCTGATTTTTTAAAACATCAACAACATTCAGACTGTCGGCATTTATAATTTCCAGTCGGGGAAGATTGCGAAAGGCGCGTTTTATCTCATCAAGTTTTTGCGGAAGCACTAGCAACACGCTTGTTTCTTTGGGCATCTTGGCTGCTTTATTATTATCGCCTTTCTGTTCCCGCTTCAGCGTTTCAGCTTTTTTCAGCCCTTCGGCGGCTGCCGGTTTTTTATCCTTTTCCGCCCTCACCTTTCTCACTCGCAATTTTAAATTCTGGAGCACGGCAAAAGCTATTTTAGTTTTAGGTTTTTCCAGCTCTAATTTATCTAATAAAATAATTTTTTGATCTTGCGCCCGGTCGGAAAGCGCCATAAGCAGGGCGGCGCGCTTAGCTTTTTTATTGATTTTGATTGAAAAGTTTCGGAACTTGGTCGGGCCAAAAGTAATGCCGCCGCCGCGCCATAAAGGCGAACGAATTGAGCCGTGGCGGGCGCGGCCGGTGCCTTTTTGCGCCCAAGGTTTTTTGCCGCCGCCGCGGACTTCGCCGCGGCCTTTGGTATGAGCGATTGGCGCGCGGGCGTTGGCTTGCTGGGCGACTACGGCCTGCTGCACAACCACCGGATTTATTTTCACACCAAAAATCTGCGGGTCAAGTTCTTGCTCACCTACAGTTTCGCCTTTTGTATTATAAACCTTGACTTTCATACTTTTTTCTTTGTTCCATTGTTCAATTGTTATTTAGGGGATTATTTAGCAATAAAACAATCGAGCAATCGAATAATGGTACTATTTTTTATTTTCTGTTTCCTTTTTTCGCCTTCGCTTCTTTTGAAGCTTCGGCGGACGGGGGGTTATTCGGGTTTTGCACTTTCAGCTTCTGCCGGTTTTTCGGCATTTTCTGTGTCACCCTGCGGGTGATCCCCCGTAGGGGGATTTTCGTGTTTTTGCGTCTTCGTGTCCTCTGTGTTTTCCAGCTTCAGCTCCCCCTTGCCCTTAATCCAAAGCAAGTTGCCGGCAAAGCCGGGGATGGCGCCTTTGACATATAAAATATTTTTTTCAGGGTCAACTTCAATTATTTCCAAATTTTTCACGGTAATCTGATCGCCGCCCATCCGGCCGGGTTTTTTTGTGCCTTTTAATACATGCTGGGGGCCGGTGGCGCCGGAAGAGCCGGGCATGCGAATTTGATCTTTTGTGCCGTGAGTTTTATTAGCGCCGTGAAAACCCCAGCGCTTGATTACGCCTTGAAAACCTTTGCCTTTAGAAATTCCGGTGACGTTAACTTGGTCGCCCGGGCTAAAAACTGAAGCAGTTAGAGCGTCGCCGACTTTTAGATTGTCAGGATTGTCAATTTTAAATTCTTTTAGCCAGCGTAAATTTTTAGAAATATTTTTAAGGTGTCCTTGCTGGGGTTTTTTTAAATTTTTTTTACTGCCAAAGCCGAGCTGAACTGCGGCATAACCATCAATATCTGTTTTTTTCATCTGGGTGACAAAGCAGGGACCGGCTTTAATCGCAGTAACGGGAATAACAGTACCGTCTTCACTGTACTTTTGGGTCATTTCTTGTTTTGTTCCCAAGATAAATTTCATAGTTTTTTCGTAAGCCGCTTTTGAAATCCGATTTCGGGTACCCGAAATCGGATTTCCATTTAACTTTATTCTAAAATTAATTTTTGCATCTCTTTACGTCCTTGGCACTCCTTAATTACCAGCCCAACAAATTCTTGATAACGTATAATATCTTTAAATTGATTTAAAATTATTTGTTTATTGCATAGCGTGCCGGGTCTTTTATTTAGATAATCTGGATAGCTGCACCACTTATAATCGGCTGCTTTGGCGATTTTGTGAATCTCGGAATTACCATTTACATAACCTGATGTCCAAAAAAGTTGATCGTCGGTTTTAAGGTGGGCGGATTTAAATTTACTTTCAAATAATGACCCGGTGCGATTATTTTTTTTATTAAAATATTTAGTATAACCTATATCCAGTTTTTGCATGAATTTTGAAATTCCATTTTCTTCCAGTTGTTTTAAAATAAAATGATAGTGATTCGGGTTTAGGCAGTAGCAGATAATTTCCACTAACTTGGGAAGATCTGCAAGCACGGAAGCTAATTTCTCAGCGCTATTGAAATCCGATTTCGGGTATCCGAAATCGGATTTCCCGGCTAATTGCCTTTTTAAATAATCGCGTTGCGCATCTCCAGATTCATTATTAAACTCCCTTAAACTTGTTAAAAATCTAACAAAGTCCCGGTCGTCTAAAAAAATTTCGCGCTTATCAACACCGCGGTTGTAAATATGGTAGAATTCGCCGGTTTGCGACGGGACTTTCCGCATATGTTTACTTTTAAAAAACAAAAACCTGCCTCAATGAGCCAGGCAATACCTAGCAAATTATTGGCTTTATTATATTATTTGAAATTATTAATTCTCCATAAATCCTTAGAATAGCGGCAGAGGTTTTGCACCTTATTGTGATACATCTTTCTCTGCATCAGTTCTTTGGATTTTTTTTCTTGATAGCACAGATGGGCTTCGCCCCACAGATTACACAGATTTAATATCTGTGATATCAGCGGCCGATAGGCATCCGTGTTATCCGTAATCTTACATCTTAATTTCAACATCAACGCCGGCGGGCAGATTTAGACTCATCAAAGCGTCAATGGTTTTCGGAGTTGGTTCAACAATATCAAGCAGGCGCTTATGAATCCGCATTTCATATTGGTCGCGGGCGTCTTTGTGAACAAAGGTTGATTTTAGGACGGTGTATTTCTTTTTTTCAGTCGGCAAAGGCACGGGGCCAATTATTTGAGCGCCGCTGCGCACTGCAGTTTCAATAATGGTTTTGGTTGACTGGTCAACAATTTTGTGGTCGTAGGCTCTGATTTTAATGCGAATTTTCTGTTTTGCTTCTTCGACCTCACCACTATTTTGGCTTTGAGCGCGGACGGCAGTCGGTGTTTGATGCTTTGTGCTGACTTTTTTATTGACAGTTTCAGTTGCCATTTTTAAGATACTCTTTATTTTTTATAATCACGCCAGATTTGCTTAAGGGTAGAATTTATTCGCGCGCCTTTTAGTTTCCGAAACTGGGTACCCAGTTTCGGAAACTTGCAGTCGATACACAGCGCGAATAAACGCTGATCCGTAAATTCTTCAAGTATAAATCTTAAGCAAATCGTGGTGTAGCTATAAAGAGAATTATTTACTGATTTTAGAGACAACGCCAGCGCCGATTGTGTGTCCGCCTTCGCGGATAGCAAAGCGCTGTTTTTCTTCTAACGCGGCCGGCGCCATTAATTTTATTTTTAAATTAACGGTGTCGCCGGGCATAACCATTTCAGTTCCTTCCGGCAGTTCAACTTCGCCGGTTACATCCGCGGTGCCAATATAGAATTGCGGCTTGTAGCCCTTGAAGAATGGTTTATGGCGGCCGCCTTCTTCTTTGGTTAGAATGTAGGTTTTGCCTTCAAATTCGGTATGAGGAGTAATTGAACCGGGCTTGGCTAAAACCTGACCGCGGTCAATATCTTCTTTTTTTGTGCCGCGAAGCAAGATTCCGGCGTTGTCGCCAGCGCGGCCTTCGTCCAAAGATTTGTTAAACATTTCAATGCCGGTAACAACGGTTTTTTGAGTTTCCTTTTTACCGACAATTTCAACATCTTCGTTTAGCTTAACAATACCGCGCTCAATGCGGCCGGTTACAACGGTACCGCGGCCTTCAATGGAGAAGATGTCTTCAATCGGCATTAAGAAAGGTTTTTGCGTATCACGAACTGGTTCGGGAATATATTCATCAACGGCTTTAATTAAATCTTCAAGCGGTTTTGCCGCCTCGGCGTCAGCAGGATTTTCAAGGGCTTTTAAAGCAGAGCCGCGGATAATCGGAATTTCATCGCCGGGGAATTCATATTTTTTAAGCAGGTCGCGAACCTCTTCTTCAACCAAGTCAATAAGTTCTTTGTCTTTGACTTGATCAACTTTGTTGACAAAGACAACGATATAAGGGACGCCAACTTGACGCGCGAGTAAAATGTGTTCGCGTGTTTGCGGCATCGGACCGTCGGCGGCCGAGACGACTAAAATCGCGCCGTCCATTTGCGCCGCGCCGGTTACCATATTTTTAACATAATCGGCATGACCAGGACAATCAATATGAGCGTAGTGACGTTTTTCGGTTTCATATTCAACGTGCGAAGTATTAATCGTAATACCGCGCTCGCGCTCTTCGGGAGCGTTGTCAATTTGGTCAACGGTTTTTTGCTGGGCTTTTAGACCTTTTTTGTTTAAATACTGCAATAGAGCAGCGGTCAACGTTGTTTTTCCGTGGTCAACGTGACCAATAGTACCAATGTTTAAGTGGGGCTTGGTACGTTCAAATTTATCGGCCATTTTTTTCTCCTTGCTGCGACCCCCGAGAGAAATCGGAGTTTGTAATCCAGTCGCTGATTATCTTAATATTTATAAATATACTATGGGTTATTATATATTATTATTAAAAAAAAGTCAAATGCACACCCATTGTTCGATTGTTTTATTGTTCCATTGTTGTAATTTTCCAGTTTATGCCCTTTTTATATTAACAATCGAGCAATCGAACAATTGAGCAATAGCCGTTCACTCAATCGGCTCAAAGTAGTATTTTTCAACTTCAGCTTCAGCGGTTTCTTCTTCGGCTGGCAGTTCGGCATCGTCAACAGAATCAATTTTTTCCGGCATAAAATCTGATCGCTCAAGCGCGCCAAGTTCCGATTCCTGCCTTTGGCGCCAAAGGGCAATGTCGCGATTAATTTTATTAAGCAGTTCTTCTTCGGTTAATTCCGTTACCGCATCGCGGTTTTCAATAATTTTTTTATATTCAGCAAAAGGCAAAATCACGTAGGCAGGATTGGCATCGGCATCTAAAACAATGCAAGAATCGCCGGTTTTATTGATTAGCTCAATGACCTCCTGGATGGTGTTTGGCATAGGATTAAAATTTCTAATTCACCTAATTTCTAATTCACCTAATAAAAGGTTAAATTAACGGTAATTAAGTAATTGGGTAATTAAGTAATTATAGCAATGTTAAAACAAAATGTCAGATTTGATATTTAAACTTTCGGCCATCA